>NZ_JBFRPB010000005.1:116194-131840 GCF_041471785.1 Vibrio sp. 10N.261.51.C6
GATTCGAGATTCGAGATTCGAGTAAATAATTTAAGGGTTGGCCTAATGGGCCAACCCTTTTTTATAGAATGGAATGTCTCTTCGCATCCCGAAGCGCAGCGTACTCGCATCTCGGAGTGGAACGTTACTGCTCTTTTCTTCAGACATAAAAAACCGCTGACCAATCAGCGGTTTTTCAAACATTAGCGAGTGGCTAAAGGAGAATTACTTCTTCTTTTTCACTGCTTTCTTATTTGGAAGGTCAGTGATTGAACCTTCGAATACTTCCGCAGCTAGACCAACAGACTCGTGTAGAGTTGGGTGAGCGTGGATAGTAAGTGCGATATCTTCTGCATCACAACCCATTTCGATCGCTAGGCCGATTTCGCCAAGAAGTTCACCACCGTTAGTACCAACAACAGCACCACCGATTACGCGATGAGTATCTTTATCGAAGATCATCTTAGTCACGCCGTCTGCACAGTCAGAAGCGATTGCACGACCAGAAGCAGCCCAAGGGAAAGTAGCAACTTCGTAATTGATGCCTTCAGCTTTCGCTTCTTTCTCAGTCTTACCTACCCAAGCAACTTCTGGCTCAGTGTACGCAATTGATGGGATTACTTTAGGGTCGAAGTAGTGCTTCTTACCAGAGATAACTTCAGCAGCTACGTGACCTTCATGCACACCTTTGTGAGCAAGCATTGGTTGACCAACAACATCACCGATCGCGTGGATGTGAGGAACGTTAGTACGCATTTGCTTATCAACATTGATGAAACCACGCTCATCAACTTCGATACCCGCTTTTTCAGCGTCGATAAGTGCACCGTTTGGAACACGACCGATAGCAACAAGAACAGCATCGTAGCGCTCAGCTTCAGCTGGTGCTTTCTTGCCTTCCATTGAAACGTAGATACCGTCTTCTTTCGCTTCAACTGCAGTTACTTTAGTCTCAAGCATTAGCTTGAACTTGTTCTTGATACGCTTAGTGAAGACTTTAACGATGTCTTTATCCGCAGCAGGGATAACTTGGTCGAACATCTCAACTACGTCTACTTTAGAACCTAGAGAGTGGTAAACCGTACCCATTTCAAGACCGATGATACCACCGCCCATGATAAGCAGTTTTTCAGGAACTTCTTTCAGCTCAAGTGCATCCGTAGAATCCCAAATACGTGGGTCTTCATGTGGAATGAAAGGAAGTTTGATTGGGCGAGAACCCGCAGCGATGATTGCGTTATCGAAGTTAACTGTTGTTGCTTCACCTTCGCCTTCAACTAGGATGCTGTTAGGACCAGTGAACTTACCGAAACCGTTAACAACTGTTACGTTACGCATCTTAGCCATACCGCCAAGACCGCCAGTTAGTTGGTCTACTACTTTTTCTTTCCAGATACGGATCTTGCTGATGTCCGTTTGTGGCTCGCCGAATACAACGCCGTGCTCTGCCATCGCTTTCGCTTCTTCGATTACTTTAGAAACGTGAAGAAGTGCTTTCGATGGAATACAACCAACGTTTAGACATACACCACCAAGAGTGCTGTAACGTTCAACTAGTACTGTTTCTAGACCTAAATCCGCACAACGGAATGCAGCTGAGTAACCAGCAGGACCTGAACCAAGTACAACAACTTGGGCTTTAATTTCTTTGCTCATTGTGACCTCTTGTAGTCATTATCCCTAACAGGCTGAGTAGATGTTCTTAAAATTATTGGGCTTTCAAACAGCCAACATTTTACAGAGATGTTAACAGTGTGAAAGTAGCTTTAAGTTAGCCTGTGAGCTAGACAACACTTCCCTTTCGCTTTATGAGAAAAGCGGGAACTGTTCTCTAAAAATAGTCTTTATATAAAGAATTAAGGTGACTCGAAAGCCACCTTAATAATTACTTTCTCAATTACAGTACTAGACGACGAATGTCAGATAGTGCGCTGTTTAGGAAAGTAATGAAGCGTGCACCTTCAGCACCATCGATCACACGGTGGTCGTATGATAGAGATAGTGGAAGCTGAAGACGTGGCTGGAACTCTTTACCATTCCAAACTGGCTTAATTTCAGACTTAGATACACCTAGGATACCTACTTCTGGAGCATTTACGATTGGCGTAAATGCAGTACCGCCGATGCCACCAAGGCTAGAGATTGTGAAACAACCGCCTTGCATGTCTGCCGCTGTTAGCTTACCAGAACGTGCTTTCTTAGAAACAGCCATTAGCTCTTCTGATAGCTCGTAAATGCCTTTCTTGTTCACGTCTTTGAAGACAGGAACAACTAGACCGTTTGGTGTATCAACAGCGATACCCACATTTACGTACTTCTTAAGAATGATGCTTTCGCCATCTTCAGAAAGAGAAGAGTTAAACGCTGGGAACGCTTCTAGCGCTTTAGCAACAGCTTTCATGATGAACACAAGAGGAGTGATCTTCATGCCAGTGTCTTTCTTAGCTTCGATTGCGTTCTGCTCTTTACGGAATGCTTCTAGCTCAGTGATGTCTGCGTTGTCCCACTGTGTAACGTGAGGGATCATTACCCAGTTACGGTGTAGGTTTGCACCAGAGATCTTCTTGATCTTAGAAAGCTTCTGAACTTCAGTTTCGCCGAACTTGCTGAAGTCAACTTTTGGCCATGGTAGTAGACCAAGAGCAGAGCCGTCACCGCCTTTGCCAGATGCCGCAGCACCAGACTCTAGACGCTTAAGTGCATCTTTAACGTAAGACTGAACGTCTTCTTTTAGTACACGGCTCTTACGACCAGTACCTTTAACTTTCGCTAGGTTTACACCGAACTCACGAGCTAGACGACGAACAACCGGAGACGCATGTGCGTACTCACCGTTTTCTTGGAAGTCGTCTGCAGCTGCAGGAGCTGCTGCTGCCGCTGGAGCTTCAGCTTTAGGTGCAGGTGCCGCCGCTGGAGCTGCTGCTTGTGCAGGTGCTGCAACAGGAGCTGGAGCTGCGCCTTCAACCGGAGTGCCGGCCACGACGAAAGTCATGATTAGAGAGCCAGTTGACACTTTGTCGCCAGCTGCAATCTTGATCTCTTTAACTGTACCAGCGAATGGTGCAGGAACTTCCATTGAAGCTTTGTCGCCTTCAACAGTAATTAGAGATTGCTCTTCTTCTACTGTATCGCCAACCGCTACCATTACTTCAGTAACTTCAACTTCGTC
Source organism: Vibrio sp. 10N.261.51.C6 (assembly GCF_041471785.1). Taxonomy (NCBI): domain Bacteria; kingdom Pseudomonadati; phylum Pseudomonadota; class Gammaproteobacteria; order Vibrionales; family Vibrionaceae; genus Vibrio; species Vibrio sp. 10N.261.51.C6. The sequence continues at coordinate 119,343 of NZ_JBFRPB010000005.1, forward strand.
ACCGCCGATGTCTGGAACGTTTACTTCTTTTTCAGCTGCGGCCGGCGCTCCGGATGCTGTTGGAGCCGCTGCAACTGGTGCTGCCGCCGCTGGAGCAGGAGCTGCTGCAGGTGCTGAACCAGCAACCTCGAATACCATTACTAGAGAACCAGTAGAAACTGAGTCACCAGAAGCGACCTTGATTTCTTTAACTGTACCAGCGAATGGTGCAGGAACTTCCATTGAAGCCTTGTCACCTTCAACAGTTAGAAGAGATTGCTCTTCTTCTACTGAATCACCGATAGCAACCATGATTTCAGTAACTTCTACTTCGTCGCCACCGATATCTGGAACGTGAACTTCTTTAAGCTCTGCCGCTGCTGCCGCTGCAGGAGCGGCTACTGGAGCTGCCTCTGCTGCTGGAGCAGGTGCAGCTTCAGCTGCACCCTCGGCTTCGAAAATCATGATTAGAGAACCAGTAGAAACTGAATCGCCTTCAGCTACTTTGATTTCTTTAACGATACCTGCTTGAGACGCTGGAACTTCCATAGAAGCTTTGTCGCCTTCAACAGTGATCAGAGACTGTTCTTCTTCAACCTTGTCGCCAACGCTTACAAGAATCTCAGTAACTTCAACCTCATCCGCACCGATGTCAGGTACATTAATTTCGATTGCCATTGCTTATTTACCTTCTAGTTAAGCGCTGTATTAAGCGTATTGTGGGTTTGTTTTTTCAGTGTCGATATCGAATTTAGCAATTGCTTCAACAACTACAGATTTCTCGATATCACCACGTTTAGCCAGTTCAGTTAGAGCTGCAACTACGATGTAGCCAGCGTTAACTTCGAAGTGACGACGTAGGTTTGCACGGCTGTCAGAACGGCCGAAACCATCAGTACCAAGTACTTTGTAAGACTCGCTTGGCATGTAAGCACGTACTTGCTCAGCGTAGTTCTTCATGTAGTCAGTCACTGCGATTGCAGGTTCTTTACCAAGTACAGTTGTGATGTACGGTACTTTCTCTTCAGCTTCTGGGTGAAGCATGTTGTCACGCTCTACCGCTTGGCCGTCACGAGTTAGTTCGTTGAACGACGTTACAGAGAATACGTCAGATGCTACGCCGTACTCTTCGCTTAGAATTTCAGCCGCTTTACGCGCTTCGTTCATGATAGTACCAGAGCTCATTAGTTGAACTTTGCCCTTAGCACCAGCGTGAGATTCAAGCTTGTAGATACCCTTACGGATGCCTTCTTCAGCGCCTTCTGGCATTGCTGGCATTGCGTAGTTCTCGTTCATTACTGTTAGGTAGTAGTAAACGTTCTCTTGCTCAGGGCCGTACATGCGACGGATACCGTCTTGCATGATTACCGCTAGCTCGTAAGCAAACGTTGGGTCGTAAGAGATACAGTTCGGGATAGTGTTCGCTTGGATGTGCGAGTGACCATCTTCGTGCTGTAGACCTTCACCGTTCAGTGTTGTACGACCAGCTGTAGCACCTAGTAGGAAGCCGCGAGCTTGTTGGTCACCTGCTAGCCATGCCATGTCACCAATACGTTGGAAACCGAACATAGAGTAGTAGATGTAGAACGGGATCATTGGTAGGTCGTTCGTGCTGTATGAAGTTGCCGCTGCAACCCATGAAGCCATAGAACCTAGCTCGTTGATACCTTCTTGAAGAACTTGACCAGATGTTGCTTCTTTGTAGTAAGAAACGATGCCTTTATCTTCAGGTGTGTATTCTTGACCGTGTGGGTTGTAGATACCAACCTGACGGAATAGACCTTCCATACCGAATGTACGAGCTTCATCACAGATGATAGGAACGATGTTCTTACCAATGTTCTTATCTTTAAGAAGGATGTTTAGCGTACGTACATAAGCCATAGTTGTAGAGATATCACGCTTCTGTTCACCTAGTAGAGGTGCGAATGCGTCTAGCTCAGGAACCTTGAACTCTTGAGTAAACTTAGGAAGACGTGCAGGTGTGTAACCGTGTAGAGCGTTACGACGAGCGTGCATGTATTCGTACTCAGGCGTACCTTCTTCCAATTTCAGGTAAGGAAGTTCAGCGATCTTCTCATCTGAAAGGATGTCTTGTAGGCCTAGGCGATCACGTAGGTGTTGAACATGAGTCATGTCCATTTTCTTAACACCGTGTGCAATGTTCTTACCTTCAGCTGCATCACCCATGCCGTAACCTTTAACAGTCTTAGCTAGGATTACAGTTGGCTTACCGTTTGTCTCTTTAGCATTGTTGAATGCAGCAAACAGTTTAGAAGAATCGTGACCACCACGCTTAAGAGCGAAGATTTCGTCATCAGTCATGTCTGCAACTAGTGCAGCTGTTTCTGGGTACTTACCAAAGAAGTGCTCACGTACGTATGCGCCATCTTTAGATTTGAATGTTTGGTAGTCACCATCGATAGTTTCGTTCATTAGTTGAAGAAGCTTACCAGTAGTGTCTTTAGCTAGTAGAGAATCCCAGTTGCTACCCCAGATAACTTTAACAACGTTCCAACCTGCACCTTTGAATAGGCCTTCAAGTTCTTGGATGATGCTACCGTTACCCATTACAGGGCCGTCTAGACGCTGTAGGTTACAGTTGATTAGGAAACATAGGTTGTCTAGCTTCTCACGCGCAGCGAAAGAGATAGCACCACGTGATTCTGGCTCATCCATCTCACCGTCACCTAGGAACGCGTATACGCGTTGCGCTGAAGTTTCTTTCAGGCCACGGCCGTCAAGGTACTTAAGGAAGCGCGCTTGGTAGATAGCAGAGATAGGGCCAAGACCCATAGATACTGTCGGGAACTGCCAGAACTCAGGCATCAGTTTCGGGTGCGGGTAAGAAGGGATACCTTTACCATCAACTTCTTGACGGAAGTTATCTAGCTGTTCTTCAGTTAGACGACCTTCAACGAATGCACGAGAGTAGATACCTGGAGAGATGTGACCTTGGTAGTAAACTAGATCGCCACCGTCTGTCTCGTTTGGAGCACGGAAGAAGTGGTTGAAACATACTTCGTAGAACGCTGCTGCTGACTGGTAAGAAGCCATGTGACCACCAAGGTCTAGGTCTTTCTTAGAAGCACGCAATACGATCATGATTGCGTTCCAGCGAATAATCGAACGAATACGACGCTCAAGAGTTACGTCACCAGGGTAAGCTGGCTCTTGTGCTGCTGGAATTGTGTTGATGTAGTTTGTGTTGATGCCTGTAGCCATATCAACACCATCTAAACGCGCTTTATCTAGAACTTGTTCTAGTAAAAACTGTGCACGTTCTACACCTTCTTCACGTACTACTGACTCAAGAGCTTCTAACCAATCTTGAGTTTCCAGAGCATCAACGTCATGCTTCATGTCAGACATGGCGATCTATCCTTTTTGTTAGTTGGATTCTACTAAACACGTAAATAGCCGAAGTATTACGGCTATTTACCCTGTTGAATTCGACGTAAAGAACGTTCGCGGCGCGACTCTTCTTTGGTCAAATCCATCAATGTTTCTTCGATGTAAGCTAAATGAGAGTGTGACATTTCACGTGCCTGTTCTGGCTGTCCTGAAACGATCGCATCTACAATGTTAGCTCGATGTATACTCACTTTCTCCACAACGTCTTTACGACGATGCAACAGCTTTAAATTCTCTAAGACGTTTTGTTCGAGTAACGGAGCCAAGCTACGAACAATGTGCAATAACACCACATTGTGCGCTGCCTCTGTTAAAGCAATAAGAAAAGCCATCACCGCTGCAGATTCGGCTTCAATATCACCCTTTTCTTGCGCGCCGTGAATTTTTTCTTGGCAGGCTTGAATACGAGCAAAGTCTTCATCGGTTCCACGCAATGCCGCGAAGTAAGCCGAAATCCCTTCCATCGCATGACGCGATTCCAACAAGTCTAGTTGGGTTTCAGAATGGGACGACAACAAATTAAGCAAAGGATCTGAAAAGCTTTTCCAGATATTTTCGCTAACAAACGTACCTCCACCTTGACGGCGAGTAAGCAAGCGTTTTGCTTCTAAACGTTGTATCGCTTCTCGGATCGAAGGACGAGACACATCGAACTGTTTCGCCAGTTCGCGCTCAGGCGGCAGCTGCTGCCCTGGAGCCAGTGTTCCTTCCACTATCAACCTTTCTAACTCTTGTTCGATAACATCGGAGAGTTTTGGCTGACGAATCCTTTGATAAGCCATAGTTTGTTGTTCTTCTTTTTCTTCGCTGACAATTGGTAATACCAATTTTAAGTTGGGCAGAAATTAACATAATTAAAACGCCACTGTCCAGCCTAAAATTGACCTGCATCATAGAATACAGCGTGAATTAACCATGATTTAACAAATGAAATTTAAAACAGCAACCAAATTGGTCTTACCATTTACAGGGGTAATACTTTTGGGGAGTGTTCTTGCTAGAAAGTTTCAGGATAAAAATGAATTGTTTCAGAAAGATTAGTGTCACTCGTTTAAAAATCGAACCAAGCGCACATTTAGGGTGGAAATTCTGTTCATAAGTTTTAATAAATGAGTGTTTGATAAGTTCGTCACACTCTCAATTTATTGATGCGCTTCTCTCCACCACTTTCTTTACATCGCAACAACAAAAATTCACAAGTCATTATGCCAGGCGTTGACTATTCAACGCCCACCAGCGGTAAGCCCATCGTCAAAAACTGAGGCTTAAGCTTTGAGATTTTTTTTAAACTTCTGCCAATCAAACACCAAGCCAGGGTCAGTTTTACGCAAAGGCGCTATATATTGATGGCCAGTGATACGCTCACTGGTGATTTGAGGAAACGTCGATACGAGCGTTTCTGTTAATTGGCTAAGCGCTTGATACTGCTGCTCGCTATAAGCTACAAAGTCACTACCTTCCAGTTCAATACCAATAGAGTAATCATTGCACCTTTCACGCCCTGCAAAACTCGACTGGCCAGCATGCCAAGCTCGGTCTAAGAAAGAAACGAACTGCACCACTTCCCCATCGCGACGAATCAAACAGTGCGCCGACACGCCCATTTGGTGAATCACCTTAAAAAACGGGTGTTCCTTCGGGTCGAGTTTGCCCGTAAAAAACAGTTCTATGTAAGGCCCACCAAATTGACCCGGAGGCAAGCTAATGTTGTGAACCACCAGCAGAGAAATATCGTCGGCACTCGGTCGAGCATCAAAATACGGAGAAGGAACATGCCGAGCGTTGTCGTACCATCCGTTGGAGCTGATCGTCATCTTGGTCTCACTTTCTTTTCTGCTAGCACAATAAGATGTGACCTTGCCCATAGAGCAGTCGCGCTAGCCTCTTTAATTTGAAGTTAAGCAAGAGTATCATTCCATTCCCACTCCCTTTCAAGATTAGATTTGCGATGAAAAACACACATAACAGCCACCAACGCCTTGACTACTTAAAAGAGCAACTGCCTCTAGAGATCACTCGTGCAGTCGCTGAGACCATCAAAGAAGATCTAGGTGGAACTTTAGATCCAGCGGCTGATATTACGGCAAGTCTAATCCCTGCAGACGCAGTCAACAGTGCAACCATCATTACCCGTGAGCACGGCGTATTCTGTGGTAAAGCTTGGGCTGATGAAGTGTTTAAGCAACTGGGCGGTGAAGTGACTATCGAGTGGAACGTAGAAGATGGCGACAAGGTTGTACCAAACCAAACGCTTTGCACGCTAACTGGCCCAGCACGCGCGCTATTAACGGGTGAGCGTAACGCAATGAACTTCATTCAAACGCTATCTGGCTGTGCGACTACTACAGCTATCTACGCAGACAAAATCAAACACACCGAATGCCGCTTGTTAGATACACGTAAAACGATTCCTGGCCTGCGCAGCGCACTAAAATACGCAGTCGCTTGTGGCGGCGGTTTCAACCACCGTATTGGGGTTTTCGATGCTTACCTAATCAAAGAAAACCACATCATCGCTTGTGGTGGTATTGAGAAAGCTATTTCAACAGCAAAAGAGCTAAACCCGGGTAAGCCTGTAGAAGTGGAAACTGAGAGCCTAGAAGAGCTAGAGCAAGCGATCAGCGCTGGCGCAGACATCATCATGCTAGATAACTTCACCACAGACATGATGCGCGAAGCTGTGAAAATCAACGCAGGACGTGCAGCACTAGAAAACTCTGGCAACGTGACTCTAGATACCATTGCTGAGTTCGCTGAAACAGGCGTTGATTACATCTCGGTAGGCGCATTAACTAAGCACCTGAAAGCAATGGATCTATCAATGAGATTCAAAGCGTAATTGACTGAATAATAAATAAGTTATCGCTGAAGGCACTGTTAATAACAGTGCCTTTTTTATTGCCTTAATTATCAGTATTTCAAACCGTTATTTAAGTCGATCGCATAAATTTGCGCGCTATATGAAACACCACACCAATAAATACCAAACCACTCGCGACCACACCTGAACACCATTCCACAACCCCATATCAACTTCTATTCTTTCCATCAACCAGTGCCTGCACTGAAACAAACTAAACAATGGAATAGAACAATGAATAACAAAAGTAAAAGAACAAATCAGAAAGGCTTTACGCTGATTGAATTGATGATTGTTGTGGCTGTAATTGGCGTATTGTCTGCGATTGCCATTCCTCAATATCAAAAATATGTAGCCAAAGCAGAAGTTGCTTCAGCTCTTGCTACAATGACAGGTATAAAAACTAATGTAGAGGCTTATGCCGCGGAAAACGGGGCTTTTCCTGCTAATAGCTTAACTGATGAGCTAGGTGTCCCATCAAAGATACCAGTTGGAGCGATTACATTTGATCCTGACGCATCAGCTGGTGTTGGCACCATCGTATTTACATTCGCAAGCTCCGGAGTTAGTACCATTTTACATGATAAAGTTTTTGTATTAAGCCGCTCAGGGGATGGCGAATGGGAATGTGATAGCGATGCAACAGATGGTGTCGAGGACGCACTATTACCAAAAAACTGTAAGTTATAATATTCAATGCTCACCAACCTCCCAACTGTTCTCCGTCAGGCTGGTTTGCTTAGCCTGACTCAAGAACAAGCAGTTGCGGAACATGTACAAGCTTCAGGTATTTCGACACCTGAAGCTTTACTCGTTCTCGATTTCTTCAGCGGCGATTCCTTAGCAAACAACATTAAAACCATCTTCGGCTTACCGTTAGTACAACTTGCCAATGTTGATTATGAAATCTTATGTGACCAATTAGGGCTTCGTGAACTGATAACCAAGTATCGTGCTATCCCGATTTCAGTCTCTAGCTCGACTCTCACGCTCGCCTCTGCTGACCCTACCGACTTGCAAGCGGAAGATGACTTTCGATTTGCCACCGGATTACAGATTGAATTGGTTGTCGCCAACTACTCCGAATTAGAAGGCGCAATACGCAAGCTGTATGGCCGCTCCATTTCCGGACAAGATTCTAACCGCAAAGAAATCACTCAAGATGAACTCGCCAATCTCGTTGAGGTGTCTGACGACGAGATAGCGTCGATAGAAGATCTCAGTCAAGACGATTCCCCTGTCAGCAGATTTATCAATCAGATATTGGTCGATGCGGTACGCAAAGGTGCATCAGATATTCATTTTGAACCTTATGAAGAGCACTATCGCGTGCGCCTGCGTTGCGATGGCATCCTTGTCGAGATTCAGCAACCCGCCTCTCATTTAAGTCGCCGGTTATCTGCTCGCTTGAAGATCCTCGCCAAGCTTGATATCGCCGAGCGTCGTTTGCCTCAAGATGGTCGTATCAAACTACGCTTAAATGACGAACTGGCGATTGATATGCGTGTATCGACGCTGCCAACATTATGGGGAGAAAAGATCGTTCTTCGTCTTTTAGACAGCAGCGCTGCCAATCTCGATATCGATAAGTTAGGTTACAGCGAAGATCAAAAAGCCCTCTATCTTAATGCCCTTAAACGCCCACAAGGTATGATCTTGATGACAGGGCCAACCGGCAGCGGAAAAACCGTCTCCCTATACACAGGCCTTCGAGTACTGAATACCACTGAACGCAATATTTCTACAGCTGAAGACCCAGTGGAGATTAACCTGTGTGGTATCAATCAAGTACAGGTCACGCCAAAGATCGGTTTCGGATTCGCTGAAGCACTGAGATCGTTTTTACGACAAGATCCCGATGTGGTGATGGTCGGTGAGATCCGAGATTTAGAAACTGCAGAGATCGCTATCAAAGCATCGCAAACGGGTCACTTAGTGCTTTCAACTCTTCATACTAACTCTGCAGCGGAAACCGTCACTCGGCTCGCCCACATGGGTATTGAACCATTTAACTTAGCGTCCTCGTTAAGCTTAATTATCGCTCAGCGACTGGCAAGGCGGTTATGCAACCATTGCAAAGAAAATGACGACTCTCCGGACATCTTTCTGCGTCACTCGATTCCTAACAGTCGAACCATCTATAAAGCCAACCCTCGAGGGTGTAATGAGTGTAATCAAGGGTATTCAGGTCGAGTCGGTATCTATGAAGTGATGCCTTTTACCGACAAACTCAAAAGCAGCCTTATCAATAAACCCAATGCGCTAGCAATTGAAGACCTTGCGCGTCGAGAAGGCATGAGAACTCTGCAAGAGTCGGGGCTAGATAAATTGCTTGAAGGCACCACCAGCTATCAAGAGCTGCAACGTGTTCTGTACATATAACCCAATGGAGCACCAATGAGTAGCAAGTCCAAACAATCACAATTAAAAAGCTATCACTGGAAAGGTATTAACAGCTCAGGCAAGAAAGTGTCAGGACAAACCTTAGCGCTTACCGAATTAGAAGTGCGAGAAAAGCTCAAAGAACAACATATTCAAATTAAGAAAATCAAAAAGAAAAGTATTTCAGCCGTCACTCGTTTAACACATCGCGTCAAAGCCAAAGACATCACAATTTTAACTCGCCAACTGGCTACCATGTTGGCTACTGGTGTGCCTATCGTACAAGCGATAAAGTTGGTATCAGACAATCACCGTAAAGCAGAAATGAAATCAATTTTATCGCACATCTGCAAAGGTGTAGAAGCCGGAACTCCGATCTCAAAAGCGATGCGAACCGCAAGCCGTCACTTTGATGATCTCTACACCGACTTAGTCGCGACGGGCGAACTTTCCGGTAATCTAGCGCAAGTATTCGAACGCTTGGCAACTTATCGAGAAAAGAGTGAACAGTTAAAGTCTAAGGTTATAAAAGCACTGATCTACCCAGCGATGGTGGTCATTGTTGCACTAACTGTCTCCTACCTAATGCTAACCATGGTAATCCCCGAATTTGAATCTATGTTTTCAGGCTTTGGTGCCGATCTCCCTTGGTTTACTCAACAAGTTCTTCATCTTTCTCATTGGATGCAGGCTTACAGTTTTTATACGGCTGTAGGCATCGGGCTTGTTGTTCTGATTATTTACCAACTATGCCAGCGCTCCCACTCGTTCAGACTGTCTGTCAGTCGGCTAGGATTGCGTTTCCCTGTTCTCGGTGGCGTATTAGCGAAAGCCTCAATAGCCAAATTCAGCCGAACCTTATCAACTAGCTTTAGTTCTGGCATTCCGATTTTAATGAGCCTTAAAACCACAGCCAAAACCGCAGGCAACCTGCATTATGAATCGGCCATCATTGAGGTTCACCGAGAAACGGCTGCTGGCATGCCAATGTATATCGCAATGCGCAATACCAACGCCTTTCCTGAAATGGTGTTACAGATGGTGATGATCGGTGAAGAGTCAGGAAACCTTGATGATATGCTCAATAAAGTAGCCTCCATTTACGAGTTTGAAGTCGACAACACCGTCGACAATTTAGGCAAGATTCTAGAGCCACTGATCATCGTATTTTTAGGGACAGTTGTTGGCGGGCTTGTGGTTGCGATGTACTTACCGATCTTTAATCTTATGAGTGTGTTAGGATAGTTAAAAGCAACTAAACACCCATGAGCAACAATCTCTGCTCACCTTGATTAAGTGGTAAAGGACACTATGGAAGTATTTCACTACTATCCTTGGCTATTCCCCGTATTAGCTTTCATTTTTAGCCTTCTTATCGGCAGCTTCCTCAACGTAGTCATACACCGTTTGCCAATTATGATGGAACGTGAATGGCAACAAGAGTGCTCGGAATATTTCTCTCAATATAAAATTCCAGCGCCAGAGGGAAAGTTCAACCTCAGCATTCCTCGCTCTACCTGCCCGAAGTGCAAAACCCAATTAAGAATCGTCGACAATATCCCAGTGTTAAGCTGGTTGTTCTTAAAGGGTAAGTGCCATAGCTGTGCTAATCCAATCAGTGCTCGCTACCCTTTGGTCGAACTGCTTACCGCAATACTTTGCACAATGGTTGCTAGCCACTTTGGTTTCAGTTACTACGCCATTGCTTTGATTTTTTTCACCTTCGCACTGATTACCGCGACCTTTATCGATCTCGATACCATGTTGTTGCCTGATCAAATCACCTTGCCTTTGGTATGGTCCGGTATCGCATTAGCACTGTTTAATATCGGCCCAGTATCGCTGCAAGATTCCGTGGTTGGCGCAATGGCTGGTTACCTCGCTTTATGGTCTGTTTATTGGTTGTTCAAACTGCTAACAGGTAAAGAAGGCATGGGTTACGGTGACTTCAAACTCCTAGCTGCACTTGGTGCATGGCTTGGTTGGCAACACCTACCGATGATCATCCTTTTATCTTCGCTGGTCGGCCTTGTGTTTGGTTTGATTCAACTTCGCCTGAAACAGCAAGGCATCGATAAAGCCTTCCCATTTGGTCCTTACCTCGCGATAGCTGGTTGGGTAAGCCTATTGTGGGGCAATGACATCATGGGTTGGTATTTCACTTCTGTGCTAGGGATTTAATCATGGCAATCATTATCGGATTAAGTGGTGGTATCGCCAGTGGCAAAACCACGGTAGCCAACCTATTCAATCAGCATTTCAATATTGATATTGTCGATGCTGATATCGTGGCACGTGAAGTGGTTGCGCTGGGCAGTGTCGGCTTAAAACAGATTACAGAACACTTTGGTGAGTCTATCTTGCTTGACGATGGAACACTCAACCGAAGTAGGCTGCGTGAGCTGATCTTCTCAGATCCTAAAGAAAAGCAGTGGCTCAATGATCTTCTTCATCCCATGATCCGTGACAAAATTGACAGTGACCTGTCTAAAATCACATCCCCGTATGGTTTATTAGTTGCACCGCTATTGGTGGAAAACCAAATGCAAGGCATGGCCGATCGCGTTTTAATCGTTGATGTGCCTACAGAAGTGCAAATAGAACGCACAATGAGTCGTGACAATGTTTCGAAGGAACAGGTTGCCGCAATTTTAAAATCACAAGCTTCAAGAGAACAGCGCTTAGCGGTTGCAGATGACGTGATTAAAAACCATACTAAAAACCAAGAACTTTTGCCTCAAATCACAGATTTACATCAAAAGTATCTGGCAATCAGTACAGTAGATGGGTCAGAATAGAACTATGTTGAATGAAGGTTTGCTTGATGATCACCCATAAATTTGAACATCCTCTAAATGAGAAAACAAGAATCTACTTAAGAGTTGAGTCGCTCTTGAGGCAGCTACACTTGTCTTCTACATTTTCCGATGCTCAACAGTATCAACTCTTTTTCCGTTCCATCTTTGATCTGATTGAAATCTTCGAACAGATCCAACTCAAGAGCGAACTCGCAAAAGATATTGAGAAGCAACGTGTAACCTACAAAAGCTGGTTGGATGTTGAAGGTGTCGATCAAGAGATGCTGACATCACTACTTAATGACATTGGTAACATCTATCGTGATCTGATGCAGGCAGAACGTTTTGGCCAATCACTTAAAGAAGACCGCTTCCTGAGTGCGATTCGCCAGCGCTTTAATCTTCCAGGTGGCTCATGCTGCTTTGATTTACCGGCACTGCATTATTGGCTGCACCTTCCTCTTGATAAGAGAATGCGAGATGCTAAAGCTTGGATGGACAGCTTACAGCCTCTGTATGAAGCGCTAACACTGTGGTTGAAGCTCACCAGAGAGACGGGGCACTTCAAAGAGAAAATCGCTCGTGCTGGCTTCTTCCAGAGCGATGCCGATGAAGCGAATATCCTTCGTCTTTCTATTCCGATGCAATACGGTGCCTACCCGATGATCTCCGGTCACAAGAACCGCTTTGCTGTTAAGTTCATGAGCTTTGAAACTGGGCAAGCCTGTACTCAAGACATCGAATTTGAATTGGCAATCTGCACCTAATTAATTTCCTTTTATAGTTTGGCTTGAGCCCTCACTCGAGCCTAAACTCACTATTATTACACCTTCAAATTAAGAATCACTATGTCGAAGAAAATCACCATCGTTAAATGCCCTCAATGTAATGCTGACGTTGAATGGGGCGAACAAAGCCCGCACCGCCCGTTTTGCAGCAAGCAATGTCAGATGATTGATTTCGGTGAATGGGCAGACGAAGAGAACAGCATCGCTGGCGCACCAGATATGTCAGATAGCGATGGTTGGTCGGAAGATCCGTACTAAGCGAGTAGCGAGTAGCGAG
>NZ_JBFRPB010000005.1:132651-153471 GCF_041471785.1 Vibrio sp. 10N.261.51.C6
CGAGTAGCGAGTAGCGAGTAAATTTTGAAGGGTTGGCGTTTAACGTCAATCCTTTTTTATTGCCTATAACACGGCGCTAGTAGAGATTCCCTACTCCTTCCTTCGTCAGTCTAGGGAATGACGGTTAAATATGAGTTTCGGTTTGTTCCGTCATCCTCCAGAGCGAGGAATGAGCTAATTGGGGATCTCTTACCTGCGAAACTCCAAATAACAGACACAAAAAAGCGGAGCCAAATGGCTCCGCTTTTATCGATAGAATGCAAAAAGAATTACTTCTTAGTAAGCTTCTCTTTAATACGAGCTGACTTACCAGAACGCTCACGTAGGTAGTACAACTTGGCACGACGTACTGCACCACGGCGTTTAACTTCGATGCTATCAACCATTGGAGAGTGAGTTTGGAACGCACGCTCTACGCCTTCACCGTTCGAGATCTTACGAACTGTGAATGCAGAGTGTAGACCACGGTTACGAATAGCGATTACAACGCCTTCGAAAGCCTGTAGACGCTCACGGTCACCTTCTTTTACCTTAACCTGAACTACAACAGTGTCACCTGGTGCAAATTTAGGAAGGTCTGATTTTAGTTGCTCTTCTTCAAGAGCCTTGATGATGTTGCTCATTTGTATAAATTCCTAGAATAAACTGATACTAAATTTAATAGGTTACTGCTTGCTTTTCGTTAAGAGCGTTGCTCTTTAATGAATTCAGCCAGTAATTGTTCCTGTTCGTCAGTCAGAGCTAGGTTTTCCAGGAGTTCTGGTCTTCTTAGCCAAGTTCGGCCCAACGATTGTTTTAATCGCCAGCGACGAATGTCCTTATGGTTTCCAGACTTGAGTACCGATGGTACATCTTTATCGTCTAGCACCTCAGGGCGCGTATAATGGGGACAATCTAGCAAACCATTTGCAAAAGAATCTTCTTCTGCTGAAGCGAAATCTCCAAGTACACCCGGAACAAACCGAGATACTGAATCAATCAGCGTCATGGCTGGCAGTTCGCCACCCGTCATCACAAAATCTCCAATCGACCATTCTTCGTCAACTTCAGATTGAATGATGCGCTCATCTACCCCTTCGTAGCGACCACAAATAAGAAGTAAATTCTCGTTTGTTGCCAGCTCTTCAACACCTTTCTGGTCGAGTTTACGACCTTGAGGTGAAAGATAGATAACTTTCGTCTTTCCCGGTGCTGCTTGCTTGGCCGTTGTGATAGCGTCGCGCAAAGGCTGAACCATCATTAACATGCCAGGACCACCACCGTAAGGTCTGTCATCAACAGTGCGATGTTTATCATGAGTGAAATCACGAGGATTCCATGTCTCAATAGATAAAAGACCTTTTTTAACCGCTTGACCTGTTACTCCAAAATCAGTAACAGAACGGAACATTTCAGGAAAAAGGCTAATAATGCCAACCCACATGTGTTCTCTCGCTCTGTAATTTGGAGTTAGAATCCAGGATCCCAGTCAACTTCGATCCGGCGAGCTTCGCGATCAACTTTCTTGATCACTTGCTCTTCAAGGTACGGTACTAACCGTTCCTTTTGGCCAAAAGCATCTTTAAGATTTGCTTTGATTACTAGAACATCGTTCGAGCCAGTTTCTAATAGGTCAGTGACCTCACCAAGGTCGTAACCTTTAGTGGTAAAAACTTGCATACCGAACAATTCGCGCCAGTAGAATTCATCTTCTGACAATTCAGGTAACGAAGCAGGGTCAATAGCAATTTCAAAGTTAGTCATCAGTTGCGCGTCTTCACGAACATCTAATCCCGCTAGCTTACACACATAACCTTGGCCATGACGTTTCCAGCTCTCAACTTTGTACTCAACCCACTTACCCTTTAGGTTTAAATACCAAGGGCTGTAATCAAATATGCTTTCAGCATTGTCTGTGTAGGAGAACACTTTGAGCCAGCCACGAATACCATAGGTAGACCCAAGTTTACCCATGACAATTCTATTGTTTTGCTCGCTCATAGTTTCTTTACCCTTCATCGACATAAGCTATTTCTCTTTAAAAAAGAATTAAGCCGCTTTTTGAGCGTCTTTAACTAGCTTAGCTACACGATCAGATAGAGATGCGCCTTGACCAACCCAGTGGTTAACACGATCTAGGTCTAGACGTAGACCTTCTTCTTGACCTTGAGCTGTAGGGTTAAAGAAACCTACTTTCTCGATGAAACGGCCAGTTGCAGCGTTACGGCTATCCGCAACTACGATTTGATAAAATGGGCGCTTCTTTGCACCGTGACGTGCCAAACGAATGGTTACCATGTCGTCCTCTTTGCTTTCTTAATAAAATAATTAACCCCAAGTATAAGTAAATAGCTTGGGGTCTCGTGCCAAATTAAAGCCCCGGAATTTTACTCTTATTCCGGTGCAATGCAAGGGCTTTAGCTATTTTTTCACCAACATAGCTTCCGTACACTTTCTGTGACACGGCTAACACTATGAAAAGTAACGTAGCTAAAGCTTACATTTGTAGATTATCGACCAAACGGGTTAAAGCCACCACCCATTCCGCCCATACCTCCACCGCCGCCCATCATGCCTTGCATGTTGCGCATCATGCCTTTCATGCCACCTTTCTGCATCTTCTTCATCATCTTCTGCATTTGGGTGAACTGCTTAAGCATACGGTTTACATCTTGTACCTGTGTACCAGAACCAGCGGCAATACGCTTTTTGCGGGAGCCTTTGATTAGGTCAGGGCGTTGACGCTCTTTCATGGTCATAGAGTTGATGATCGCTTCCATTTGCTTGAACATCTTGTCATCAACTTTATCTTTAACGTTATCTGGTAGCTGAGACATGCCTGGAAGCTTATCCATCATGCCCATCATGCCGCCCATGTTTTGCATCTGACCTAGCTGTTCACGGAAGTCTTCAAGGTCAAAGCCTTTCTTCTCTTTGAACTTCTTAGCCAGTTTCTCTGCTTTCTCGGTATCAACGTTTTTCTGTAGGTCTTCAATAAGAGACAGTACGTCGCCCATACCTAAGATACGAGAAGCAACACGATCTGGGTGGAACGGTTCTAGTGCGTCAGTCTTTTCACCAACACCCAAGAATTTAATCGGCTTGCCTGTGATATGACGAACAGACAGAGCAGCACCACCACGCGCATCACCATCAACTTTCGTCAAGATAACACCGGTTAGTGGTAACGCATCACCAAAGGCTTTTGCAGTGTTCGCAGCATCTTGACCTGTCATTGCATCAACAACGAACAGTGTCTCTACTGGTTTAATTGCAGTATGAAGCTCTTTGATCTCGCCCATCATCTCTTCATCGATAGCCAAACGACCCGCAGTATCGACAAGTAGCACGTCGTAGAATTTCTTCTTCGCGTGGTCGATTGCAGCGTTTGCAATATCAAGAGGTTTTTGATCAGCTGAAGATGGGAAGAAGTCGACGCCAACATCGCTTGCTAACGTTTCAAGCTGTTTGATCGCCGCTGGACGGTAAACGTCGGCAGACACAACCAAGACTTTCTTCTTGTCACGCTCAGTTAGAAGCTTAGATAGCTTACCTACCGATGTGGTTTTACCCGCACCTTGTAGACCCGCCATTAAGATAACGGCTGGCGGCTGCGCTGCTAGGTTAAGAGCCTCGTTAGACTCACCCATCACCGCTTCAAGTTCAGCTTGAACGATCTTAATGAATTCTTGACCAGGCGTTAGAGATTTAGAAACCTCAACACCCACAGCGCCTTCTTTTACGCGCTTAACAAAATCGCGGACAACGGGCAGTGCAACGTCGGCTTCAAGTAGCGCCATACGTACTTCACGCAGCGTCTCTTTAATGTTGTCTTCGGTCAGACGACCTTTACCGCTGATGTTCTTCAGCGTTTTGGATAGACGATCCGTTAAATTATCAAACATAGTTTTCTCTTCGCTCAAAACTGCGACTATTACTGTGAGTATACATTAGCGCGGATTAGAGTCATACCCGTTGTAGAGCGTTAATCATCCGTGCTTGTGATGTGAGACATTATTCACTTGGAATTGAATGAGGTTCGCCATAGCCCCAAAGAGCGATGCGAGGTATAATTCGCCAATTAGTAATCATTTAAATGGATACCATGGACAGTCTTATTGCGATCGCAGCAGCCTTTCTTTATACAATGGCGATTTCCACGATCATTCCAGGTCTCGTGCACCAAACAGGAATCCGTGTAAAAACGGTGTTTATCAGCGCATTACTTGCTCTAGCTTTCCATGCTTGGTTGCTTGGCGATTTGATTTTTAATGCCAGTGGTCAAAACCTCAGTATCTTGAACGTTGCTTCATTAATCAGTTTAATCATATCTGTGGTAATGAGCGGTGCCATGCTCAAAACCCGTCTGTGGTTTATCTTACCCGTCGTCTATAGCTTCGCTGCGCTGAACTTGATGGCTGCCACTTTTCTTCCAAGCACCTTCATCAAACATCTAGAGAATGACCCAAAACTGCTCGTGCACATATCTTTGGCTCTATTCTCATACGCAACGTTAACTATCGGCGCGCTATACGCCCTGCAACTTGCTTGGCTAGATCACAAACTTAAAAAGAAAAAAGCCTTAGTGATAAACCCTAACCTACCTCCTTTAATGATGGTGGAAAGACAGCTTTTCAAGATCATTCTGATTGGTAATGGCTTATTAACGGGTACTTTGTTGACGGGTCTCATCTTCGTGCAAGATATGTTTGCTCAAGGAAAAGCACACAAGGCTGTGTTGTCTTTTATCGCTTGGGTTATCTACTCCATTCTTCTATGGGGTCACTATCAGAAAGGTTGGCGAGGACAGAAAGTCACTTGGTTCGCACTGGCCGGCGCCAGCATGCTCACATTGGCCTACTTCGGTAGCCGCTTCGTCCAGGAAATCATCCTGAACTAGTCTGTAAAATAAAGGCAAGATCTCACATACCTTGCCTTTAAAATATTGAGTGCAATACATTCAATTGACATCTCGACCATGTTCGGTCATAAATTAATCAAGATACACAAATAGGAAAAGAATAGTTTTGGACGACATATCAACGGGTATCTTATTTGCGCTACTCGCGTGTCTCATTGTAATTTCTGGTTATTTCTCTGGTTCCGAAACGGGCATGATGTCCCTGAACCGCTACCGTTTAAAGCACTTGGCCAATACGGGTCATAAAGGTGCCAAACGTGTAGAAAAACTTCTGAACCGCCCAGACAGATTGATTGGCCTCATTCTCATCGGCAACAATCTCGTCAACATTCTTGCATCTGCGATCGCTACTATTCTTGGTATGCGCATCTACGGGGATATCGGTGTGGCTATCGCTACTGGTACCCTGACTCTCGTGATCCTCGTATTCGCCGAGGTAACCCCAAAGACTATCGCTTCTCTATTTCCTGAACGTGTCTCTTACGCCAGTAGCATCCTTTTGATGGTGCTGATGAAGGTACTGTCACCGTTGGTGATTTTAGTTAACTTCATTACCAATGGCTTCATTCGTATCTTAGGTGTCAAAGCCAGCCATGATGCAACCGACCACTTGAGCTCCGAAGAGCTTAGAACCGTGGTAAATGAAGCCGGTAGCTTAATCCCTCAACGTCACCAAGATATGTTGGTGTCTATTCTGGATTTAGAGCACGTCACCGTGAACGACATCATGGTGCCGCGTAATGAGATTACTGGTATCGACATCAATGACGACTGGAAATCGATCGTTCGTCAACTTACCCACTCGCCTCATGGTCGCGTAGTTCTGTACCGTGACCAAATAGATGAAGTGGTCGGCATGCTTAGGCTGCGTGAAGCTTACCGTCTGATGCTTGAAAAGAACGAATTCAATAAAGAAACCCTGTTGCGTGCCGCGGATGAGATCTACTTTATTCCTGAAGCGACACCACTCAATATTCAACTGCTTAAGTTTCAACGCAATAAGCAGCGCATCGGTTTGATTGTTGATGAGTATGGCGACATCAATGGTTTGGTTACATTAGAAGATATTCTAGAAGAGATCGTAGGTGAGTTTACCACCTCAATCACCCCAAGCTTATCTGAAGAGATTACTCCGCAAAGCGATGGCAGCTTCTTGATTGAAGGCAGTGCCAATATCCGAGATATCAACAAAGGCTTACAGTGGGCACTGCCTACCGATGGCCCAAGAACGCTGAATGGTTTGATACTGGAACACCTTGAAGATATTCCAGAGAGTCACCTCAGTGTTCAGGTTGCCAGCCACCCAATGGAAATTGTTGAGCTTGAAGAGAACCGCATCAAACTGGTTCGCGTGTTCCCACAGATCGTGAACGGCTAACTGAGATATCACTGAAGCTCACATAAACAAAAGACCCGGTTCATTAAACCGGGCCTTTTAGTATCTAACTCGCCCTATCTAGGGTAGCTATCAATGACTAGTCGATCTTAAGCTCTTGCAGCATAGACTCTGGCAGTGCCAGTTCATCATTCTTGTTTACAGAGATGCCTGCAGCGATGATCGCATTCGCGATCTCTTTCGCTTCATCCAAAGAGTGCATTGCCGCGGTACCACATTGGTATTCGTTCAGCTCAGGGATCTTATTCTGGTTCTCAACTTTCAGTACGTCTTTCATCGCTGCCAACCAACCGTCAGCCACTTGTTGCTCTGTAGGCGTACCAATCAGGCTCATGTAGAAACCCGTGCGACAGCCCATCGGTGAGATATCGATGATCTCTACATCTGAACCGTTCAATTGATTACGCATGAAACCAGCGTATAGGTGCTCTAGAGTATGGATACCTTTCTCAGATAAGATGTCTTTGTTTGGCGCAGTAAAACGCAGGTCAAACACAGTGATGGTATCCCCTTTTGGGGTTTGCATTGTTTTAGCAACACGAACGGCAGGTGCGTTCATGCGTGTGTGATCAACAGTGAAACTATCTAATAAAGGCATTGCTCTTCTCCATGACGGCTGGCTTTAGAAAAACCAGCTTCGATTGTCTTCTAGTTCTTTGCGGCACTGTTTCAGCTGCCATCCATAATCTTTTGCTTGCTGTTCAACTTTACGCGCCACCTTAATCAGCGATGGCTTGCTGTTGTATGACTTGCGCTTATAACCACCACGGCCTTCGTGATAAGCCAGATATTGGTTATATGGGTCCCATAGTGAGATGCCCAATTGACGACGCGTCTCGCTGGTATACCAACCGATGAACATCAATGCATCATCAAAGTTGGTTCTTGAACCACCGTTATTGGTCGCCTTTTGGAAGTCTTCCCAAGCAGGATCTTGAGCTTGTGCATAACCGTAGGCACTGCTTACACGCCCCCACGGTATAAAGCCAAGAATGTAATCTTTAGGTGGGCGCGCATCATGACGATAGCTACTCTCTTGTTTCACAAAAGCCATCGCAACGTTAATCGGCGTTCCCCATTCTTCTTGCATATCCAAGGCATCTTCATACCATGAAGGGTGCTCTCGAAAGATGCTACACAAATTATCTTGCTGCTTTGGCGGTGGCGTTGCACATCCAACCAACAGGCTAGAGACAACACCAACAGTCACTACAGGTAACCATTTACTACTCACTCGAGTAGGCTGACCTAATAAGGCTTGCTTCCTTTCCACCAAAGTCTCGCTATGCTTTTAAATACGAAAAATAATCCGCTAAGAAGCTATCAAAATCTTGAGTGCTTGCTTCTTCACTTTGTTGCTGAGCAATCACAGAACGTTGAACTTCTGCTTCCATCAACTCAGCTGAATATACTTTGTATTGGTGAGCTTTGTGTTGCTGAGCGTACGTTTTACCTAACGCGCAACCCACTTTACCTAAGCCGCCCAATTTTTTGGTCTCTTCTAGCAACTGGCCAGAAATAGTTAGCTCAGGGTTATCAATCCAAGCCTCAAGCGTATCGCATGTTTCTTGGTATGCACGACCGCCTTGTTCTGCGTCCATCATTTCGGCAATAGAGCGTAGATCTTTGAATACACGCTTCGCCCAATCTTGCAGAGACAAGCGCTCGCCATGACAACCAATTTGCAGCTCTAGACCAGCTTGACGACCTTCTAAGATCACCTTGTTCCAGTTGTCGCGCCAGCACTCAAGTTCGCAGTTATCCATCTCAGCAGAGTCTGTTAGTACACTCCACGTTAGGAATAGATCCAAGAAGCGAACTTGCTGTTCGGTGATACCGATTGAGCTGAATGGGTTTACATCGAGAGAACGCACCTCGATGTACTCAACACCTCCGCGAGCCAACGCTTCAGATGGCTTCTCACCACTTTTCGCGACACGCTTAGGACGGATTGGAGCGTAAAGCTCATTCTCAATTTGCAGTACGTTGCTATTTAGCTGACGGTATTCACCATCAACCTTAGTGCCAATTTCGGCGAATTCTTCTGATGGCGTACGAATCGCTTGATTCAAACCTTCAAGGTACTGACCCAGGCTGTTGAAGCCAATCTTCAATACACTTTGCGCACTGTTCGTGTAACCAAGATCACTCAGGCGCAGCGCCGTTGCTTTTGGCAGATACAATGTCTCACCAACCTTTTCAAAAGGTAGGTTTGTTTCTCTTCCTTTGATGAAAGAAGAACATAGCGCAGGTGAAGCACCGAAGAAGTATGGGATTAACCAACCAAAGCGGTAGTAGTTACGAATCAAACCAAAGTAAGCATCTGACTTAGATTCACAACGCGCTTCTTCAGTTTGCTCTCCAAACAGGCTATCCCAAAAGCTTTCTGGGAAAGAGAAGTTGAAGTGAACACCAGAGATAATCTGCATCAGGCTACCGTAACGACGTTTTAGGCCTTCACGATATAGGGTCTTCATCTTACCGTTATTCGAGGTGCCGTATTGCGCTAGCTGAATGTAATCTTCACTACCAACATAACAAGGCATAGAAAGCGGCCATAGTTTTTCGCCGTCTAACTTGGTTTGCGTGAAGTGATGGATATCAGACAACTGATTCAAAAGCGTCGGAACGTCGTTAGAAACAGGCGTGATAAATTCCAGTAGCGACTCAGAGAAATCGGTCGTTACCCATTCGTTCATCAACGCAGATCCCAAAGCCTCAGGGTGCGGCCCAGTAGCAAGGTGCCCATCTTCCGTGTAGCGTAATGTTTCCCTTTCAACACCACGACCAAATTGAGAGAAGGTCTTAGGGTTGGTTGCAACTTGCTTTAGTCGCGCAGCAAAATCAGTCAAAATTCAGTTCACTTATCTTATATTGTTCTGATTAGAACTATCATAAATTAGGTTGGAGGAGAAAAGTAGAGTCTCTTCCCTCCCCCTTTAATGTGTACTCTAACGAATGATTTCAAGCTCTTCTATTGGAATATCTAACTTTTCTAGTTGAGGACGAAGCGAAGTCGCGTCGCCAACAACAATTATTTGATAATCATTCGGGTCAAACCATTTCTTCGATAGCTCGTTTAACGTCTCTTTTGAAACCGTTTCAACTATCTGATTACGCTGTTGTAGGTAATCTTCATCAAGGCTCAATGCAACAATATTACTCAACAATCCAGCCTTTTGACTTGGCGTTTCGTATTTAAGCGCATCTTGTTGACCGACGGCAAGGCGCATAAATTTCACCTCTTCGTCAGTTAATCCACTCTGACTAAATTCATTTAGCTCATTAATAAACTCTTGAATCGATGGAACCGTCGCATTCGCCCTTACCTGCGCGCTAAATACCACTGCGCCAGTTTCACGAGTACTTGCGAAGTAACCGCTTGCACCGTAAGTGTAGGCTTTGTCTTCACGTAGGTTCTGGTTGATACGGCTATTGAAGTTGCCCGCTAAGTTAAAGTTAGCTAACTGGCTCAAATACAATTCACCCGTTGCATCAAACGGCAGGCCTTTACGAACCAAGCGAACAATGCTTTGCGGCGCACCCGGTTTATCGACTAAGTACAGGTGCTGACCAGAAAGCTCTTTGACGATCTGTGGACGCGTTAATGGTGCCGCATCGCCTTGCCACTCTTCAAAGAATTGTAGCTGTTTCCCTACCTCTTTCTTCGAGATGTCTCCCACAACAACAATATTGGCACCTTCTGGTGTGTAATGTTGCGCATAGAATTTTTTCACATCGTCTAAGGTCAATTTCGATAGAGATTCCTTAGTACCATCACTTGCACGAGCAAAAACAGTGTCACCAAACAGCACTTCACGGGTTGCTTGAGAAGCCATCCAACTTGGCTGCTGATGCTGATACACAACGCCTTCTAGCATCTGTTTCTTAACGCGCTCAAAATCTTGCTCATCGAACTTAGGATCGAATAGAACCTCTTGCACAATCGCTAAGGTTTGAGGCAAGTTTTTCTCTAGCGTCGAGACTGAAATATCTGTGGTGTAGCTGCCCGCACTAATGCTCACGCTGCTACCAAGTTTATCTAAGGTCGCTTGTAACTCTTCAACGGTTCGTTTAGTTGAGCCTTCTTCCATCATCGAAGCCGTTAGGTTCGCTAGGCCTTCTTGCCCTTTGCGAACATAGCGTTCGCCTGCAGGCAATTGAATTTGCAGCTGTACTGTCGGCGTTTCACTGGTCACGGTACCAATTAAGTCAGTGCCATTTGCAAAGTGCATGCGGTACAACTCAGGCATGGTCGCCTCAACACCAAAGTTCACTTCTGGCATCACACTGCGATCAAAGGTATCCGGTGCCTTTCTGAAATCCAGTTGATCTTCCGTCACCTTGCTGTATTCCGGCAACGTACGTGGTGGCGTGGTAAAGGTCGCTTCACGAACCGCCAAATCGAGCTTTTTCTTAGGAACCACACTCAAGGTAACCTTGTGCTTACCTTCGATGAAATCTTGGTATGCCTTGCTCACGCTCTCAGGCGTCACCGCTCGGATTTGATCGAGTTGTGATTCAATGCGATCAGGCTGACCATAGAAGGTTTGGTTCGACGCGAGTTGCGACACCTTACCTTTAACGCTTTGCAATGCAAAAACAGCATTCGCTTCGGCCATGCCAGTGATCTGGTCTAAACGCTCTTGCTCAACGCCCTCTTTCGAGAATTGCTCCAGGGTATCCATCAGCTCTTTATTGAGAACCGTCAAATCGCCTTTTTCACCTGAGTTGCCCATTGCATACACGTACATGGTACACGCCAACTCAGCACAATCATGGAAAGAGCCAGCGCTGACGGCCTTCTGCGTTTTTACGAGGTTTTGATATAGGTAACTGTTGGTACCTGAACCTAACACGTTAGACAATGCATTCAGTGAAGCTTGCGTCTCTTCACCGCGATACGTTGTTGGCCACCCCACCAGCACCATCGGCTGACGAATATTGTCTTCTAAGGTGATGTATTTATCTTCTGTTAGAACAGCAGGTTGCTTCTCTGCCGCCTTCACTTCAGGGCCTTGAGGAATTGGACCAAAGTACTTGTTAACCCATTCTAGCGTGTCATCAACGTCGATATCACCACCAATCGTTAACACGGCATTGTTTGGGCCGTACCAACGCAGGAAGAACGCTTTAAGATCATTCACGTCAACACGGTCAAGATCTTCAACATAGCCGATTGGTTGCCAAGAGTAAGGGTGACCTTCAGGGTAAAGCGCTTCGCCCATGCGTTCCCACATCAAGCCGTAAGGACGATTTTCGTAGCTCTGCGCTCGCTCGTTCTTGACCGTGCCTCTTTGAACCTCAAATTTCTTCTGAGAAACAGCATCCAACAAGAAGCCCATTCGGTCTGATTCTAACCACAACATTTTCTCAAGTTGGTTAGAAGGAACAGTTTCAAAATAGTTGGTGCGGTCACGGTTGGTCGTGCCGTTTAACGAGCCACCCGCTTCGGTAATGATCTTAAAGTGCTGTTGGTCACCAACGTTCTCAGAACCCTGGAACATCATGTGCTCAAAGAAGTGAGCAAAGCCCGACTTGCCAATCTCTTCACGTGCTGAGCCGACATGATAAGTTACATCAACATGCACCAACGGATCGGAATCATCAGGGGAAAGAATAACTGTCAGACCGTTTTCAAGCTGATACTTGGTGTAAGGAATCACTACTTTATCTTTAGAGGGCTTAACCTCTTCTAACAGAGTGACACCTTCAGGTAACGAGGAAAAGAAGGGCGTTGAGCTAGGTACATTGTAAGAACAGCCAGCAATGGCGATAAGAGAAAATGTACCAAGTAAAACCTTTTTCATAGGTTCTCCTTAGAAAAAACCGAAGTAGATAGCAGCAAGTAAGCTATAGCGAGCGGCTTTGCCAATCGCTATCAAAATAACGCTAGGGATGAATTTCATTCTTAGCCAACCCGCAGCGAGACACAAAGGGTCACCAATGATCGGTAACCAACTAAATAACAGTGTCCAGTAGCCATAGCGACTCAGCCAAGCCATAGCCTTATGACCATGCTTTTCAGATTGAGTTCGATTAGGCAACCACAAACCAATCCAATAGTTAGTCAGGCCGCCTAAGGTATTGCCTAATGTCGCCACTAGAATGATCGATGAGGTTGAAAACTGATCTAAGCTCAATGCAGCCACAAGGCTAGCTTCTGAACCACCGGGGAGTAACGTGGCACTCAAGAAGCCACTAATGAAGAGTACCCACAGCGCCGAGTCCGAGAACCACAGCGCGATATTTTCAAAAAGGGAGTTAAAAAATTCTAACACTGCCTATCAACTTTCTTGCATTTTAAGTAGCACCTTGCCTCTGGTGTGTCCGGTTTCAACCTGCAGGTGCGCCGACTGCGCCTCGTCTAACTGGTAGATACCTTGAATTTCTGTTTTGAGCAATCCGACACTGACAATGTAAAGCATGGTGTCCATTTGCTCAGGGGTTGGTTCAACCAGCATGCCTGATGCAGTAAAACCTAATAGTGTGGCTTTCTCACAGATAAGTTCTGCAGATAGAGTCGGCACAGTCACGACTCGCGCGCCATCTTTTAGGCACTTCAATGCATCAAGCGCTGTATCGCCACCGACCAAATCAATCAGCACATCGACATCTGATACTCTTTCTGATGCTGGCGCAAACCTATAGTTAATCGCGTGAGCACCTAGCGTCGCAAGGTAATCAAGATTGGCTTCGCTGCAGGTTGTGTAAACCTCAGCTTTTGCTGCCACTGCAATTTGAACCGCAAGGTGACCAACGCCGCCCGCGCCCGCTAAAATAAGCACGCGGTCGCCTTCTTTCACTTCGGCTTTGTTGAGCGCTTGTGCCGCGGTTTGACTCGCGAGTGGTAATGCAGCTGCCGCTTCTAAAGTGACAGAATCAGGAACCATACTTAGTGCCGCTTCTGGAACACACACATATTGGCTGTAACCGCCACCTTGCAGTGGAAAACCAATAAAGCCAGCCACGTTATCACCAACAGTAAAGCGTTCAGCCTGTTCGCCTAGCGTGACAATTTGCCCTGAAATATCGTAGCCAGGTACCCAAGGCAGGCTATCTTTGTTTTGTGCTGCCGCCCAACCAAGGCCCGCTCGGGTTTTGACATCAATCGGATTAATGCCTGAAAAGGAAACTTTAACCACCACTTCTCCAGCCTTAGGCTCAGGGATCGCACTGGTTTGAATACTTAGGTTTTCGACGCCGCCGAATTGAGTAATCGCAATCTGTTTATTTTCCATTTCCACATTTCCTTGATTGATAAAAGCCCTAGTGAGCAAGCACCCTAATTAATAAAAAGAAAGGGATGCGAAAGCATCCCTTTGACTATAAACCATTTAATAAGGCGAAGTTAACCGCTCATTCGTAAATTGACGACCAATTAACGTAACGATACATGACCCAGCAAATCCACTAGCCCACGAGAGCTAATAGAATACCCGCCGCAACCGCACTACCAAGTACACCGGCTACGTTCGGACCCATTGCATGCATCAATAAGAAGTTCTGAGGGTTTGCCTCAAGACCAACCTTGTTCACAACACGTGCCGCCATTGGAACCGCCGATACGCCAGCTGCGCCAATCAGTGGGTTGATGTCCTCTTTCGAGAATCGGTTCAACACCTTAGCCATCAATACACCACCCGCCGTACCGATACTGAACGCGACCGCACCTAAACCTAGAATACCCAGTGTTTCTAAGTTCAAGAACGTATCCGCTTGAAGCTTAGAACCAACCCCTAGACCTAGGAAAATAGTTACAACGTTAATCAGTTCGTTTTGAGCTGTTTTTGAAAGGCGATCAACCACACCCGCTTCACGCATTAAGTTACCCAAACAGAACATACCAACTAGAGGTGTTGCTGAAGGTAGGAACAAAATCGTCATCAGTAGTACAGCAAGCGGGAAAAGAATCTTCTCGGCTTTGCTAACGTGACGAAGTTGAGCCATCTTAATTTTGCGCTCTTCAGGAGACGTTAACGCTTTCATGATTGGTGGCTGAATGATAGGAACCAAAGCCATGTAGCTATAAGCCGCTACTGCAATGGCACCTAAAAGATCCGGAGATAACTTACTCGCCAAGAAGATCGCAGTTGGGCCATCGGCACCACCAATGATCGCAATTGACGAAGCATCGGCCATCGAGAACTCCATTCCTGGAACGTAGTTCAGCAAGATCGCGCCAAATAGCGTCGCGAAGATACCAAACTGAGCCGCAGCCCCTAGCCACAACGTTTTAGGGTTCGCAATCAACGCACCGAAGTCCGTCATCGCACCAACACCCATAAAGATCAGCAGTGGGAAAATACCTGTCTCAATACCAATGTAGTAGACGTAGTAGAGCAAACCACCTGGATCAGTAAACCCAGCATTTGGAATGTTTGCTAATACAGCACCAAAACCAATAGGCAGTAGAAGTAACGGTTCAAATCCTTTACGAATTGCCAAAAACAACAGTAAGCAACCAACCAGCATCATACAGATCTGGCCGAACTCAAAGTTCGCAATCCCTGTTTCAGACCATAAGGTCATCAATCCTTCCATGGTACTCCCTTACGCTAAGCTTAGTAGTGGAGCGCCTACAGTAACTGCATCGCCTTCTTTAACATTCAATTCTTGAACGATACCACCACGAGCAGCACGAACTTCCGTTTCCATCTTCATCGCTTCTAGGATTAGTAGAACGTCGCCTTCAGAAACCTCAGTACCCGCCTGAACGTTTACTTTAAAGATGTTACCCGCCAATGGAGCTGGAACCGCTTCAGCGTCAGACGCTGCTACTGGTGCAGCCTGAGCAGGTTTTGCAGATGGCGCCACCGATGTCAGTTCACCTTGTGGGCCAACTTCAACATCGTAAACTTGACCATCAACCTTCACGCTGTAGCTTTCAATACCACCAGAAGCTTGTACAGGAGCTGCAGCAACTGGAGCCGCAACTTCTAGCGTTGGTGCAGGTTCAAATGCTTCAGGATTACGACGGTTCTTAAGGAACTTAAGACCCACTTGTGGGAAGAGCGCGTAAGTCAGTACATCATCAACCGTATCTTCAGCTAGAGAGATACCCTCTGATTTCGCTTTCTCTAACAGATCCGTCGTTAACGTATCCATTTCAGACTTAAGTAAATCAGCAGGACGACAAGTAATCGGCTCTGCACCGTCTAGAACTTTCGCTTGCAGTTCAGCATCCACTTCAGCAGGAGCTTGACCGTATTCACCTTTCAGTAGACCAGCAGTCTCTTTCGTGATGCTCTTATAGCGTTCGCCCGTTAAGACGTTAATAACCGCTTGAGTACCGACAATCTGAGAAGTTGGTGTTACTAAAGGAATGTAACCAAGCTCTTTACGTACGAGTGGGATCTCTTCTAGAACTTCATCCATGCGATCGGCGGCGCCTTGCTCTTTAAGCTGGCCTTCCATGTTAGTTAACATTCCGCCAGGAACTTGAGCGATTAAGATGCGAGAATCGACACCTTTTAGCTG
Organism: Vibrio sp. 10N.261.51.C6; assembly: GCF_041471785.1. Lineage (NCBI taxonomy): Bacteria > Pseudomonadati > Pseudomonadota > Gammaproteobacteria > Vibrionales > Vibrionaceae > Vibrio > Vibrio sp. 10N.261.51.C6. The sequence goes on from NZ_JBFRPB010000005.1 coordinate 148,428, forward strand.
ACCTTCCCATTTCGCGTACTTTTTACGTACATCACGGAAGTAAGCCGCGATGGGTTCGATTTGGTCTAGTTTAAGATTCGTGTCGCGCTCTGTACCTTCTAACATCGCAACAACCGTTTCGGTTGGCGTATGACCGTAAGTACAGCTCATTGAAGAAATAGCGGTATCTAGAATGTCGATACCCGCTTCAACGGCTTTAACCGCTGTTGCAGTCGATAGACCAGTTGTCGCGTGGCTATGCAGTGCTAGAGGAACGTCACACGATGCTTTGATACGTGTAATCAGCTCTTCTGCTTCATACGGCTTTAATAAACCTGACATATCTTTGATACATAGTGAGTGACAACCTAGGTCCTCTAGGCGCTTAGCCAAATCAACCCAAGTATCTGAATTGTGGACCGGACTGGTTGTGTAAGACAACGTACCTTGAGCGTGGCCACCAACGTCGATCGTTGCTTTCACTGCTTTTTCAAAGTTACGCACGTCATTCATCGCATCAAAGATACGGAATACGTCCATGCCGTTTTTATGGGCACGTTCAACAAATTTTTCTACTACATCATCCGCGTAGTGACGGTAGCCCAATAGGTTTTGACCACGCAGTAGCATCTGCATTGGTGTGTTTGGCATCGCTTTTTTCAGCTCACGCAAACGCTCCCATGGATCCTCGCCAAGAAAACGGATACACGAATCAAACGTCGCGCCGCCCCAAGTCTCAAGTGACCAGTAACCGACTTTATCCAGTTCTGCCGCAATTGGCAGCATATCTTCGATACGCATACGAGTAGCAAATAGTGACTGGTGCGCGTCACGAAGTACCACATCTGTGATAGCTAGTGGTTTAGACATGCTCATAAACTCCTTTTTAATCCTTTAAATACTACTTAGCAGTAGACGCACGGTATTGATGAACCGCGGCCGAAATTGCAGCCACTACCTGTGGACTAACAGCTGAAGGGTTTGATTGTGATTTTTGAATTTTTTTAGGTGCTGCGATCGGCTCTGGTACTTCTTCTGGTACCAGTTTTGACATCAACCGAACGAGGTAAACTAGAATAGTTAGGAAAATAAAGACAACGGACATCCCCGTTATCATTAGAGTCGCCGCATCTCCTAGCAGGCTTCCAATATTAGTCATGTTGCTTCCTTTCTTCGTCATCCTGACATACGTACAGGATTTCAGCGAATAGTGATCCCGACCCATGGATTATCTCGATTGGTAAAAGTTTGTCAATTTTGTTTAAGGTTCTGTTACGGATAACGCACACATAAGGTTAATTATTCGCCTATCAGATCACATAAATCTGTCAAATACGTCATTTTTAGATATTTAAACTGTGACTTAAACGGGGCTTTTCTGGGAATTGATATGAGAAAGGTGGAATAACAAAGAAGCAATCAAGAACTACTTTAAATACAACAAGTTAAACAACGAACAAATTTAACATTGTTGCAACAAATTTGCATCAGACATAAAAAAAGCCTCGTATAAACGAGGCTTTTTCTAATAATGTGGCGCGCTCTGGAGGATTCGAACCTCCGACCGCCTGGTTCGTAGCCAGGTACTCTATCCAGCTGAGCTAAGAGCGCACGGTTTTAATATCAATTCATTGTTACTAACAACAGATCAATATAAGGATTTCATTCTTATAAGAAAAAAGCCCTAAATAGTGGCGCGTCCTGGAGGATTCGAACCTCCGACCGCCTGGTTCGTAGCCAGGTACTCTATCCAGCTGAGCTAAGGACGCACGGTTTTCGATATCAGTATTTCCAATATCAGGAGTTCACAAGGAAACCCTAAAGAGTGGCGCGTCCTGGAGGATTCGAACCTCCGACCGCCTGGTTCGTAGCCAGGTACTCTATCCAGCTGAGCTAAGGACGCGCAGTTTTCGATATCGGTATTCCCAATATCAGGGGTTCATAAAAGAAACCCTAAATAGTGGCGCGCTCTGGAGGATTCGAACCTCCGACCGCCTGGTTCGTAGCCAGGTACTCTATCCAGCTGAGCTAAGAGCGCACGGTTTTAGTATCAATTCGTTGTAAACAACAACTCAATACAAGGATTTCTGTTCTTATAAGAAAGAAGCCCTAAATAGTGGCGCGTCCTGGAGGATTCGAACCTCCGACCGCCTGGTTCGTAGCCAGGTACTCTATCCAGCTGAGCTAAGGACGCACGGTTTTTGATATTAATTCTCGACGAACGATTTATCAATATCAGGATTCACATTCTTATAAGAACTAAACCCTAAATAGTGGCGCGCTCTGGAGGATTCGAACCTCCGACCGCCTGGTTCGTAGCCAGGTACTCTATCCAGCTGAGCTAAGAGCGCACGGTTTTAGTATCAACTTAGTCAATACAAGGACTTTCATTCTTAAAAGAAATAAACCCTTAAATAGTGGCGCGTCCTGGAGGATTCGAACCTCCGACCGCCTGGTTCGTAGCCAGGTACTCTATCCAGCTGAGCTAAGGACGCACGGTGTTCATTCATTAAGAATGAAGTTGTGAAATATATCACATTCTTCTTGCTACGAAGAAAAAAAAAGGCCATCGGCCTGTAATGAATGGCGGTGAGGGAGGGATTCGAACCCTCGATGCAGCTACAAACCACATACTCCCTTAGCAGGGGAGCGCCTTCGGCCACTCGGCCACCTCACCTAATTCATTATTCTCAAATCACTTACAAGTAAGAGAAGAGAGAATGGCGCGTCCTGGAGGATTCGAACCTCCGACCGCCTGGTTCGTAGCCAGGTACTCTATCCAGCTGAGCTAAGGACGCACATTTACATTGTCTAAATTGCTAATTTTAGACTCGCAAGAAATGGCGGTGAGGGAGGGATTCGAACCCTCGATGCAGCTACAAACCACATACTCCCTTAGCAGGGGAGCGCCTTCGGCCTCTCGGCCACCTCACCGTCTTGCGGAGGCACATATTACGTTTTACCGAAAATATGTCAAACACTTTATTGAAAAAAATTGGACAAAAACACTCAACCGTTTGCTATTTAATCAAAGCGCTTGCAAATTGAACTTGTAAGATTCAAATCGCGCTTTTTCCCTTAAAAATTAAGGTGAAAGATTGGCAATAATAAACAGCCGAAAACAATTATCTAATTTCTCCAGCAGCAAGTGCTACCGCTGATGGCACAATACTACGGGATGCGTATTTTCGCCATAGGGGAAGCGAATAAATCTTGAGTTTTGCCAAACAAAATACAGAGCAACAGTTCTGTTCAACCTTGTCTGTATCTCGCAGCATCACAAAGCATTCACTTCACCACTTTGAGACCGATCCGTTATCCAACCCATCTATGTCCCAATCAGTGTTTCGGTTCCCCAAGATCAAAAAAGGCTAGCAACAATGCTAGCCTCTTCTCTACGCAAAAGTATTAGTAGTTGCCAGATGCAACGTTACCATTACCTTTTTCAGCTTGAATGCGCATGTAGATCTCTTCACGGTGAACAGATACTTCTTTAGGTGCGTTAACACCGATACGTACTTGGTTACCTTTAACGCCTAGTACAGTAACTGTTACTTCATCACCAATCATCAGTGTTTCGCCAACGCGGCGAGTCAAAATTAGCATTCTTTGCTCCTTGAGTAATCTCTAAATTTATCTAGCTACGAGAGTATTATCCAACAAAAGTTATATTTTCGTAAACTATCGATTGAGTTTATTTAACCAAAATGCACTTCTTTTTTAGGATAACCCTGTGTTTCACGCGCTACGATGTATGCATTGTGTAATATGTTAGCAGCCATATCGACTTGCGTTGGTGATATCACCAAAGTTAAAGACTGCTGCTGCAATAAGTGATGCTGTACATCAATTTCGCCTTCAGACAACAATCCATGTGAACTGACCACAATTTCTTGTGTTCGGCTTCCTACCACAGTTAACAAACTAACCTGTTCACTATTACGGATTTTCTCAGCAAAAACTAGTTTTAATTTGGCACTTATGTCTTGTTTAATAATGAGTGCTGCCCGTTCTGTTTCCTCGATCACACTACAGACTTCGATCCCCAACAGTTGGCAATGTGAAATGAAAGACGGTAAATCTTCATTCAAACACTCGATACGCACCATATCTCTTTGGATGGCGATGCCAGCAATATCATTCAAACACTGATTACCCGCGATCAATGTGCCCTCGCCTTGTTCAAAGCTTGAAAGCACTCGCAATGACACGTTGTGCTGCCATGCATACTGAACACAAGGAAGGTGCAATACCTTAGCGCCTCGGCGAGCCATCTCTTCCATAGAAGGAAAGTCTAAAGTATCTAATTTCTGAGATTGTTTTACGACTCTAGGGTCACAAGAGTAAACACCATCTACATCAGTATAGATCTGGCATTCTTTCGCCTGCAAGGCACCTGCAAGCGCGACCGCTGTAGTATCTGAACCACCGCGGCCTAATGTCGTGATATCACCTTTCGCATTGAATCCTTGAAAGCCTGCAACAATAACAATCTGGTTGTCATCTAGCAGAGCTTGAATCGGAGCAGTATCAATACGCTCAATCGCTGCATTATTATGATTAGAATCCGTGTGTATCTTGGCTTGATAGCCAGTCATCGATGTCGCTTCATAACCTAACTTGTGTAACGTCATTGCTAACAAGGCCATGGAAACTTGCTCGCCAGCCGTTAACAACACATCCAGTTCTCTAGCGTTTGGTACGCTATCAACTTGCGTGGCTAAATTAACTAACCGATTTGTTTCACCAGACATAGCAGAAACGACAACCACGATCTGGTTCCCTTCATTTTTCGCTTCAATGATTTTTTCTGCTACATGATGGATTCGTTCAATTGAACCCACCGACGTTCCACCAAATTTCTGCACGATAAGAGGCATTTTCACCCGTCCTCACCTTCCCAAGACCAATGTCTATATATGACAAAAAAACACATACTCCGCGTCAGGGCGAAGCAATAAAAAATTAACCAAGGAGTCTAACGCCACCATTAGACTTCTTGGTTAATCTCAATCAAATCTTGTTTAAACACACTTCCAATAGGCAAATCGAGTAGGAGGAGGCC
>NZ_JBFRPB010000006.1:0-11828 GCF_041471785.1 Vibrio sp. 10N.261.51.C6
GCCTCCTCCTACTCGATTATCTAGAGCAACGCCATTCCAAACACAGAATGGAAAACATCATCTTTATCCAATCTAATGGTTAAACATTCGTTACGTCGATGAACATTGACTCATCGATGTTAGAAGATGAAATTTCAGCTTCTTCGAATTCGTACGCTTTGCGGTCTTCACTACGGTCTAGTGGAAGGTTCACGAAGTCAAACAGCTCGCGGTCAGCCAGTTGGCTTGGACTTACGTTCTGGATTGACTTGAAGATCTTCTCAACACGACCTGGCGTTTTCTTATCCCAATCAATTAGCATCGCTTTAATGTTCTGACGCTGTAGATTCTCTTGAGAGCCACATAGGTTACAAGGAATGATTGGGAACTCTTTATGTTCTGCGTATTTGATTAGGTCCGTTTCACGACAGTAAGTCAGTGGACGAATAACAACGTTACGACCATCATCTGAACGAAGCTTTGGTGGCATAGCCTTTAGGCGCGCACCGTGGAACATGTTTAGGAACATGGTTTCAACGATGTCGTCTAGGTGGTGACCCAGTGCGATCTTAGTTGCGCCAATCTTCTCTGCGAATGAGTACAAAGTACCACGACGAAGACGAGAACATAGGCCACACGTTGTTTTGCCTTCTGGCACTTTCTCTTTAACCACTGAATACGTGTCTTTATCTACGATGTAGTAAGGAATGTTCAGCGTTTCAAAGTACTCAGGAAGAATGTGTTCAGGGAACCCAGGTTGTTTTTGATCTAGGTTTACTGCCACAACATCAAATTTGATCGGTGCTGCTTCACGTAAACGTAGCAAAATATCTAGCATCGCAAATGAATCTTTACCGCCACTAATACATGCCATTACTACGTCATTCTCTTCGATCATGTTGTAGTCGATGATGGCATTTCCAACATTTCTTCTCAGACGTTTCTGAAGTTTGTTGAATTCAAGTGTTTCTTTTCTATTATCGTTTTGGTTCATTGCGACTCTCACACCGTCGTATTACCGACTGTAGATTGCTAGTGGGACTGTTTTAGGGCGTGGATTATACGGATTTTTATTTAATGTTGAAATAGTAACGGCAGGATAAACAAGCTGAGTAATAGAAAGATTCTGCTTTTATTGTTCGATAAGCTCCCTAGCTGGTAGAGAAACGCGGTTTCACATGCTCTCGGTTGGTATCGCAGATAAAGAAAAGCAGCCTGATCTAATTCGATGAGGCTGCTTTAAGATATGTCGTAAAAGCTTAGGGGAATGATTCCGCTAAGCTTTTACTTCACTAACAATGATTCCGTTAAAAACTATTGCGCGGGAATGTACGGCAATACGCGAACTGTTGGTTCTGGTAACGTGATGCTGTCACTTCCATGAAGTTCTTCTAAGGTGAATTTCGCTCGCCCTTCTTTGATTGGTAGTTGCTTACCATTTGAAAGCTCGATGTTGCCTTCCAGCTTATTAGCGAACTCTAGCGTTAACCCTTGGATATCTGGCGTGAACCAACCAGAGAACATGCCGCTGACGTCTTCAAGCATCGCCTGCATCTGTGGCAATAGATTTTCTATCTGTGTAACTTCAACAGTTCCAACTAAAGGCTCTTGAGTCATCACGACCAAAGAATACGCACATTCTTGTTCTTGAGTTTGTACAAAGATAAGAGGGTTTGCTGAACGAAGGTTTTGATCTACCGGTAGAAGCAGTTCATTGGCTGGAGAGACTTTTAGCTCTTCGTAGTGCTCTTCTTTTTCCATCCAAGCTTTGCTGATGTGACAGGTTTGCTGAGCTTGTTGATCAACAAAGAAGACCGCAACTTTGACATCATCATGCCCTTCTTTGGTGTTGTTTTTCAGCTGAGTATAAAGCTTAGAATACGTGAACATGTATTCTTGCGCTGTAGCAGGAAGAGAAACCCCAAGGCTTAATGAGGCTAATAAAGCGAGTGCTGTCTTTTTCATTATTATAATCTTGTCGAAGTTGAGCGTTTATAAATAGAAAGAGCAGCCAATGAGCTGCTCTTTTTGTGATATTACTTGGTATAAGCCGACTATCGAAGGCAACCAAGTTGGTATCAAAATGAGTTACTTTTTCCAGTATACCTCGTTGTGACGGATCATAGCTTGTAAATCAGTCACATAGTCGGAACCTCGCTCAGAATATTTTAACAAGCCATTGGTGAGCTCTGTCGCCGTTGCGGTTGTTAAAAGATCATCACCTTGGGCAGCAAGTTTTGCACGAATCGCTCTTAGATCGGCGTAAGCACGATTACGATTAAGGTTCATGAAATACCGATGTACGGATTCTTGGCTTGAAGAGAATGTTGCGACTTCATGCGAGCTACCTTCGTTACGTTGTAGCGGAACAAGGCCACAACCTTTGGTGTAACACCAGTGTCCAAAATAGTTATTTGCTTTAGTGGCGAAACGAGATGTACCCCAAGCTGATTCATTGGCCGCCTGAGTTAACACAAGCGCTTCAGGTAGCACGTTTACACGATTCAACATTTCTTTCAGCCAAGCGTCATCTAAGCCCGATGAAGGTACAGGCAGGCTATACAGCTTCCCTAGTCTCTTTGCATATGACGCGTCTTCAGAGTCAACATTGTTCAACCCCGTCTCTGAAAGTTTGGTTAGAAACGCACGTTCTTTGGTGATTCGCTTGTTTTCGATGTTGATACTTGGGCGAAGATAAGAAAAGAAGGTGTCTTTCTTTTTATTTACATCTTCAATCGCTGCGAAATCTGGCTTATCAGAAGAGACGGTCAAGTCACCAAAGTTTTGCTCTGAGTCTGAAGCCTTTTGCCCCGCTCGCCTGCGCTCTTCTTCTTGTTGGTAAAGCATTGGGCCAACTAACGAGATCGAGCCAACTAAGGCTAATGCTGTCACTTTTAGCGCAAGTGATTTACTTGCGTTTAATTTAGAGTTGTTATGCATCGAATACCTGTGGGTCTTTATTGTTGCTACCGTTGTGGTCGTCGTCACTCTTTGGTCTGTCTGACGCGATCAGTTTGAGTTTAATGCCAAACATCTCGCGGTAAAGAATCCCTTTCACGTGGAAGAAGAAAGGTAAAACGAAGATAAGGCCAATGCCGTACATCATTGCCGCGACGATGAACATCAGCATTACTAATAGGTAGATAGAAGCAACGGTGAAGATTTTTTTGTTGACAGCACGCAGAGAAAGCAGCAGCGATTGCATTGGCGGCACTTTCTTATCACAAATCAGCAGAATCGAATGGCTGAATGCAAGTGAGAAGTAGATAGACAAGAACGGCAGAATCATACCTGCGATGCCTTGAAGCATTAGGCTAAACAAAGTCACTAGAATAACCGGAACCGTAAACTGCAAACCTTTACCGATGTGGCGTACTTTGGTTTGTAGGCCAGCGGCGTGACTCATTGCCATTAAACAGATACCCGCATAGATAGGCGCACTGATCACTTCATAGCTAAAGTTCGCGATAAAAATCGATTCAACGATTTGTGGCGTAAACGACTCTGGGTCGATAACTGCATCTAAGATAACCGCGGGATCACCAAGCTGTAGTTTTAGTGCGATATAAAAGATAGCGAGCTGCACAAACATCAAAGCAATAATCGCTGGGGAAAACGAAAGAAAGTGACTTATCGTATGTTTCCAAGCTTCTTGGAATACAGCCGTTGCTTTGAGCTCATAATCGCCAGAAAGTGCACGGTTGATACTACCGCCCAAATTAAAATCTTTTTCGATGTCGTTGTTCATATTGATACCTAGGTGTGCCGATTAAGCGAAGCCACCTAACTTATTGATAAAAAATTACCTTCATTATACTCATATGTCGGATACAAACTAAAATATGAATCTGTAACAAGGCTTGCTTTTGCGTCTTGATGGTTAATAATTAGACACTTGTTAGGGTGTAAACCCAGTAAATAACAGTATGGTAAAGGATGTTTACTTTTACCTGCGAAATTTTTTATCTTCGAAAGGTAAAAAATGCTTTGAATTCACGTTTTTGGTGATTATGATGCGCGCCTTAAAGGTGTATAGCAACAGGTCTCAAATAGAACCAAGGTGGAGAAAAACAGACGTTGAACGCTAAAAAATCAGTAGGAAAGCCAGTAGTACAGCTAACTGGCATCAGTAAAAGTTTCGATGGTAAGGAAGTCATCGGCAATCTGGATTTAAACGTAAATCATGGTGAGTTTCTCACGATTTTAGGCCCATCAGGTTGTGGTAAAACAACCGTGCTAAGAATGATTGCGGGTTTTGAAACGGCAGATAGTGGTCAAATACTATTAGCTGAACAAAACGTAACCCAAGTTCCTGCTGAACAAAGGCATGTAAACACTGTATTCCAAAGCTATGCCCTATTCCCGCATATGACCGTTTTCGACAATGTGGCATTTGGCTTACGCATGCAGAAAGTTCCAAACCGCGAGATTGAACCTCGTGTAATGGATGCTTTGAAAATGGTGCGCCTAGAACAAATGGCACAACGAAAGCCACACCAGCTATCTGGTGGCCAACAGCAACGTATCGCAATCGCTCGTGCTGTCGTTAATAAGCCTAAAGTTCTTTTGTTGGATGAATCTCTATCTGCTCTGGATTACAAACTACGTAAACAGATGCAAATCGAGCTGAAACAATTACAACGCCAACTTGGTATCACGTTCATTTTTGTAACGCATGACCAAGAAGAGGCGCTGTCTATGTCTGACCGTATTATTGTTATGCGTGATGGCGTGATTGAACAAGACGGAACACCAAGAGAGATCTACGAAGAGCCTAAGAACCTATTTGTAGCGCGTTTCATTGGTGAAATTAACGTATTCGAAGCGACAGCGAAATCTCGTCAAGATGAAAAACGCATTGTTGCGACAATCGAAGGTGAAGAGTCCATTATCTATCACGATAAAGACGTCACACCGGGTCAAAAACTGCAAGTATTGCTTCGCCCTGAAGATCTTCGAATCGAAGAAATTAAAGAGTCAGAGCAACGCGGTATTGTTGGCCACATTGTCGAGCGAACCTATAAAGGCATGACATTAGATTCAGTCGTAGAACTTGAATCTGGTATGCGTGTCATGGTTAGCGAATTCTTCAACGAAGATGACCCTGATGTTGATCACTCACTGGGCCAAAAAGTTGCAGTAACTTGGGTTGAGAGCTGGGAAGTGGTATTAGAAGATGAGCAAGAAGTTTAATTTACAAAACGCAATTGTTGCTTTAATCACAGGTTGGTTAGTGTTGTTCGTGATGATTCCAAACATCATGATCATTGGTACTAGCTTCTTAACTCGTGATGAAGCGAACTTGATCGAGATGACCTTCACTCTCGATAACTACGTGCGTTTGGCTGACCCGCTGTATTTTAAAGTGTTGATGCACTCTTTCTATATGGCAATTGTCGCAACCCTACTTTGTTTGATTATTGGTTACCCATTCGCTTACATCGTGGCAAAAATGCCGGCGAAGTGGCGTCCAATCATGTTGTTCCTAGTGATAGTACCATTCTGGACTAACTCTTTGATTCGTACATACGGATTAAAAATTGTACTGGGTACGCAAGGTGTCTTGAACAAAAGCTTGTTAGCGTTAGATATCATTGATAAACCGCTACGTATCATGTACTCAGAAACCGCAGTAATGATCGGTTTAGTGTACATCCTACTTCCGTTTATGATTCTGCCGCTGTATTCAGCGATTGAAAAACTGGACGATACGTATTTAGAAGCGGCTAAAGATTTAGGTGCGAACAAACTGCAAACGCTATTGAAAGTGGTACTACCACTAACAATGCCGGGCATTATTGGCGGCTGTTTGTTAGTGCTACTGCCAGCGTTAGGTATGTTCTACATCTCTGACCTATTAGGCGGAGCTAAGAACCTATTGATTGGTAACGTGATTAAGAGCCAAGTGCTCAACGCTCGAGACTGGCCGTTTGGCGCAGCGACGAGTATCGCACTGACCATGGCAATGGCTGTGATGCTGTATGCCTACTACCGAGCAGGTAAGCTATTGAACAAGAAAGTGGAGCTAGACTAATGGGGCGCACAGTTAAGTTCAGCTTTATGGCGCTGGTATACGCCTTTCTATACCTACCTATTATCGTATTGATCGCTAACTCGTTTAATGCCAATAAGTTTGGTATGAAATGGGGTGGCTTCACCACTAAATGGTATGACGCGCTTATTAACAACGACAGCCTAATGCAGGCTGCGTGGCACTCGATCAACGTAGCGGTGTTCTCAGCAACAGCCGCAACGATTGTCGGGAGCCTTACAGCAGTAGCCCTATTCCGTTACCAATTTAAAGGTAAAGGCATCGTAAATGGCATGCTGTTCATCGTAATGATGTCTCCAGATATCGTAATGGCGATTTCGCTTCTTGCGCTATTCTTGGTAATGGGTGTTCAACTTGGGTTCTTTACCCTACTTGCTGCTCACATTACTTTCTGTCTACCGTTTGTTGTAGTAACGGTATACAGTCGCTTGAATGGCTTTGATGTGAAGATGCTAGAAGCAGCAAAAGACTTAGGTGCAAGTGAATGGACGATTCTAAAACAGATCATTCTGCCTCTTGCTAAGCCAGCGGTTGCTGCGGGTTGGTTATTGAGCTTCACTCTGTCTTTGGACGATGTAATCATTAGCTCTTTCGTAACCGGCCCAACGTATGAAATCTTACCACTGAAGATTTACTCAATGGTTAAAGTGGGTATCTCTCCTGAGGTAAACGCCCTAGCAACAGTGATGTTAGTGGTGTCGTTAATACTGGTGATCATTTCTCAGTCATTAGCGAGAGAAAAAATCAAGTAAGTCTCCTACTCTATATAGAGACTGGCTTGATTAAGAAGTTAAGAGACTTCAAGTTCAAAAAAAGTGTTAATCATAAACAGAATGGTAAATTGCCATTCTGTTTTTCTATCTACTGCCTTCGGGCAACGTTTAGTTTGGAGCTAACGTCAATGAAAAAATGGGCTACTCTATTAGCTGGTAGTGCATGTGCGCTTTCAATGTTATCTGCACCATCATTTGCAAAAGATAACAAAGAATTGGTATTCATGAATTGGGGACCTTACATCAACAGTGAGATTCTAGAACAGTTCACTGATGAAACTGGTATCAAGGTGATCTACTCGACTTACGAGTCGAACGAAACCCTGTACGCAAAGCTAAAAACACACAACAAAGGCTATGACCTAGTTGTGCCGTCGACTTACTTCGTATCTAAGATGCGTGACGAAGGTATGCTACAAAAGATCGACAAAACTAAGCTGAACAACTTCAAGAATCTAGATACTAACTATCTAGATAAGCCGTACGACCCAAGCAACGACTACTCTATTCCACACGTAGTTGCGATCACAGGTCTTGCTGTTAACACTGACATGTACGATCCAGAAGATTTCCAAAGCTGGGCTGATCTATGGAAGCCAGAGCTTGAAGGTCAACTGATGATGATGGACGACACTCGTGAAGTGTTCCACATCGCACTGCGTAAGTTAGGTTACTCTGGTAACACAACCAACGAAAAAGAGATCGACGAAGCGTACGCTGAGCTACAAAAGCTTATGCCAAACGTTCTAGTATTTAACTCAGACAACCCAGGCGCGCCTTACATGTCTGGTGAAGTAGGTCTTGGTATGCTGTGGAACGGTTCTGCTGCTGCAGCGCAAAACGAAGGTCTACCAATCAAACTGGTTTTCCCTAAAGAAGGCGGTATCGGTTGGGTTGATAACTTTGCGATTAGCTCTGGTGCGGTAAACGTAGAAGCAGCTCATAAGATGATTGATTTCCTACTTCGCCCTGAAATTGCTGAGCAAATTTCTCGTGACACAGGCTACCTAACGGCCGTTAAAGCGTCTAACGAGAAGTTCAAAGATAGCCCTGCGCTATTCCCATCGCAAGAAGACCTTGATCGTGTTGAATGGCAAGCTGCGGTTGGCGATAAGACAGTGAAGTACGAAGATTACTTCATGAAACTTAAAGCAGGTCAGTAATTTAGCTTATTATCTAACTGTGGCTAAGTAACCAGTTTACTTAACAGGTCAACGTAGATAATCAATAAGTTAAAAATAAGAATATCAATGAATAGGCAGCTTAGGCTGCCTATTTTATTATATCTCTGCTATGATATAGCGCGATTTTTCGAAATCCTTTACCTTGGGTTCACTACCCAGCTCCAAATCAAACAAATGAACGGAACAGTAATGAAAAAAACACTGTATACCGGCGCATTGTGTGCTGCTACTTTACTTTCTACACCCTCTTTCGCAGCTGACCAAGAACTGTATTTTTACAACTGGTCTGAATATATTCCAAATGAAGTACTAGAAGACTTCACAGAAGAGACGGGCATTAAAGTCTACTACTCAACTTATGAGTCTAACGAAAGCATGTACGCTAAGTTAAAAACTCAAGGTACGGGTTACGACTTAGTGGTTCCTTCTACTTACTTCGTTTCTAAGATGCGTAAAGAAGGCATGCTTCAAGAGCTTGATAAAACCAAGCTAAGCCACTTTGCAGATTTGGATCCAAATTACTTAGATAAGCCATTTGACCCAAATAACAACTACTCAATCCCATACATCTGGGGTGCGACGGGTATTGGTATCAACTCAGACATGCTAGACAAGTCTTCAGTTAAAAACTGGGGCGATCTGTGGGATACGCAGTGGGAAGGTCAACTGATGATGATGGATGACTCTCGTGAGGTTTTCCATATCGCTCTATCTAAACTGGGCTACTCTCCAAACACGACTAACCCTGAAGAGATCAAAGAAGCCTACGAAGAACTTCGTAAGCTAATGCCAAACGTATTGGTATTTAACTCAGATTTCCCAGCGAACCCTTACCTAGCAGGTGAAGTGTCTCTTGGTATGCTTTGGAATGGTTCTGCTTACATGGCACGCCAAGAAGGCGCAACGATTGACATTATCTGGCCAGAAAAAGGCGCTATCTTCTGGATGGACAGCCTAGCAATTCCAGCAGGCGCTAAGAACACTGAAGCGGCTCATAAGATGATCGACTTCCTTCTTCGCCCAGAGAACGCTGCGAAAATTGCTCTAGAGATCGGTTACCCGACACCAGTTAAAACCGCTTACCCTCTTCTTCCTAAAGAATTTGCTGAAGACAAGAACGTTTTCCCACCACAATCAGTGATGGATAACGGTGTGTGGCAAGATGAAGTTGGTGAAGCGAGCGTTATTTATGACGAGTACTTCCAAAAACTTAAAGTAAACAACTAAGTTATTGTTAGTTAAGAAGTTAAGTAAATAAAGCGGCGTAAGCCGCTTTATTTTTTCAGATTCAGAAACTGATGTGTGTTATTAAAGACAAGGCTTAGGCCGTTAAAGAACCTTTCTCTGTACATAATAACTCGCCAACCAGTTTAGGCACCTCGATACTCGCCTTGCCGTAGCGCTTCTCTTCAAATTCACTTTCAACCGCACTTGGTTCGAGGTTTATCTCGATAGTATGTGCACCATGCATTTTCGCATCGTGAACAAAGCCTGCCGCTGGATAAACAACACCTGAAGTTCCGATAGAGATAAACAGATCCGCTTCTTCCAGTGCGGAATAAATGTCGCCCATTCTTAGTGGCATTTCGCCAAACCAAACAATATGTGGACGCATTTGTGCAGGGATTTGGCAGCAATGACAAAGTTCACCCGTTTCAATATCGCCTTTGTGCTCTACAACTTGATTGGATTCACTGCAACGCGCTTTTAAAAGTTCACCATGCATGTGAATAATGTTGTTGCTACCGCCTCTCTCGTGCAAATTGTCGATGTTTTGAGTAATGATGGTAACTTTTCCATCAAGCTTGTCTTCGAGCTCTCCTAGCGCCTTGTGGGCTGAATTGGGCTGAATGCTCTCACTTTGCAGGCCGTGACGACGCTTGTTATAGAAGGCTTGTACCAAGTCAGGATCTTTTGCGAACCCTTCAGGCGTCGCTACATCTTCGATTTTGTGGTTTTCCCATAGCCCGTCTTGTGCTCGGAATGTTTGTATCCCCGACTCTGCAGAGATGCCAGCGCCAGTAAGAATTACGATATTTCGATATGGGAAATGCATATAACGTCCTTTTAGATATGTCACTTTGTAACAGCTTAGCACTGTTCAAATTCCAACAATAGTTTTGGGGATTAGACCATAGTCTTAGGCAACTGAATTCATTGGCTATTTGTGACATAACTCGCTTGATAGTTGTGGTTGTTGTTACTCAAATTCTCTGTTTTGCTATCCATAGAAACAAAAAAGCGACCGAAGCCGCTTAGTTCTGTTCAACAGTTGTCTACTTGATGTGCTTTACCCCACCAAGTGAACAACGTTAGTCTTCGTTGATAGAAGAGATCTTATGGATAGAAAGATCCGCACCGTTGAATTCATCTTCTTCACTTAAGCGTAGGCCTGTTAGTTTGCTCAACACACCGTATACGATTAACGCGCCGACGAAAGCAAAAGCAACACCTGCGACTGTACCAATCAACTGAGAAGCAAAGCTCACGCCGCCTAGACCCCAGAAAGCTTGTTGGCCGAAGATACCAGCAGCAACGCCACCCCAGGCACCACATACGCCGTGTAGAGGCCATACACCCAGTACATCATCGATCTGTGTTTTGTTTTGCATATAAGTAAATAGGTAAACAAACAGCGCACCTGCCACACCGCCCGTCACCAAAGCGCCAAGTGGGTGCATCAAATCTGAGCCCGCACAGATAGCGACGAGACCAGCCAAAGGACCATTGTGGATGAAGCCCGGGTCATTTTTACCTGCAATTAGAGCCGCAAGAATACCGCCAACCATGGCCATGAGAGAGTTCATTGCCACGAGACCGCTGATGCCATTGATCGCTTGAGCTGACATCACGTTAAAGCCAAACCAACCCACACATAAGATCCAAGAGCCTAGTGCTAAGAATGGGATATTCGATGGTGCGAAGTTGGTGTGTTTGCCTGCACGGATTCGACCTTTACGCATCCCTAAGAAGTAAACTGCGACCAAAGCAATCCAACCACCTACGCCGTGAACCACTACCGAGCCTGCGAAGTCATGGAACACGTAACCAAACTGACCTTCTAGCCAATCTTGGAATCCAAAGTTGCCGTTCCAAATGATGCCTTCAAAAAATGGATAGATGAAACCAACCGTAAACAGTGTCGCAATCAAAATTGGATAGAAACGAGCACGCTCTGCGATACCACCAGAAACAATCGCAGGAATTGCCGCTGCGAATGTCATTAGGAAGAAGAACTTAACCAGTTCATATCCGTTGCCTTGCGAAAGTGTTTCTGCGTCTGCAAAAAAGTGTGCACCGTAAGCAACCCAGTAACCGATAAAGAAGTAAGCAATGGCGGAGACACCAAAGTCGGAAAGGATCTTAACCAGCGCGTTGACTTGGTTCTTCTTTCGAACGGTACCGACTTCTAGAAATGCAAAGCCAGCGTGCATCAAGAAAACCATGATGGCGCCGAGTAATAGGAATAAAGTATCTGAACTTTGGGTAAGGGTTTGTACTGCACTATGAACTTGAGTCACCGTTTCACTCATTAAAGCATTCTCCTTCGCTTTATCTGATTTGCACTGATATCGTGCGATTCAATGTTGTAATTAATTAAAGACTCAACAGTGAACGCAAGATGCGTTCCAAGTGTGTGGTGTAATTTTCGTGCAACAGTTTTTGCTTTTAACTTACTGATTAATTGATAATAAATTTATCGGTGCACTTTCTTGGTTCTTAATGAGCGTGAAAATGGAAACAAGAATTGCACCAATTAAGGGAGTTGCACCATATTGAAGCGGTCAATACTATGCTTCATTAAGTTTCGTTGCTGATTAGAATCGAGTAGGAGGAGGC
>NZ_JBFRPB010000007.1:0-136972 GCF_041471785.1 Vibrio sp. 10N.261.51.C6
CTTGTGATCAAGAGACAGCCACAAGGGAGGCTTTCAAGATTCTTAAACTAAACCGTTAATTCGGTATTAGTGAGAACCACAGCTACCGCCGCCGCAGCAGCCGTCTTTTTTCTCTTCACCGTGGTCATGGCCTTCGCCACCACAGCAACCGCCTTCGTGGTCATGATCGTGGTCGTGACCGCCACAGCCGCCTTCTTGGTGTACGTGACCGTGTTGAACTTCTTCTTCAGTCGCTTCACGAACCGCTACAACTTCAACGTCAAACGTTAGAGTTTGGCCAGCTAGCATGTGGTTACCATCAACAACAACTTCGTCGCCATCTACTTCAGTAACTTCAACTGGGATTGGACCTTGGTCAGTATCCGCTAGGAAACGCATGCCAACTTCGATTTGCTCAACACCTTGGAATACGTCAGCAGGAACACGTTGAACTAGTGCGTCGTTGTGTTCGCCGTATGCGTCTTCTGGAGTAACAGTTGCAGAGAACTTGTCGCCAGCTACTTTGCCTTCAAGCTCTTTTTCAAGACCTGTAATTAGGTTGTTGTGACCGTGAAGGTAATCTAGTGGAGCTTCTGCAGTTGATTGGTCAACTACTACGCCATCTTCAAGTTTCACTTGATATGCAACACTAACTACTACGTTCTTTTCAATTTTCATGAGAGCTCCAAGGAGGTTTGGACTAAGCTCGAACAGTTGAGCTTAGGAAAAATTCTGTACCGGGATATTATGGGGATCAATTAACGAAACTCAATCATTCTGGCTTAAAAATACCGATCATTTCTTGATTCGCGTGTTCAGATTTCTCTACAGTTTTCGGTTTACGCTGTTCTGTGAAGTCACAATCGACACATTCCACCAGCTCGATATTATTTTCAATCCACCAACGGAGTGTGTCTTGAGTGTTGCAACTTGGGCAGCTTGCCCCTGCGATAAAGCGTTTTTTCTGTTTCACGTTCATATCCTTTACTGCTCTGGATTCGCGGTTCTTCCCACTCACTTTATTGATAAGTTAAGCAGAGACCGCGTTTATTATTAGGTTAGTTCTATAGTCTGTTATTTCTATGCCCAAGCTCTATTTCTAAGCTCAAGCATGAGTTATCACTTCAAGCTACTGCCAATAGTTTCGAGATTGGTGATCGTTTTCCATCTCGTGTCCAAAGATCTCTTCAAGTTCTTTACGAGCCTCTTTCGCTCTTTGGGCTAACTCGGCATCTTCGTTATGCTGAGGCAGCAACTCTTTCAGCATACCATTATCCAACTTTCTAAAGTGTGCTTCTGCTCGCTTCGCTTTATATGGATGCATGCCAAGTTCAGTCAATGTTTGACGACCTAAATCCAATGCTCCAAGGAAGGTTTCACGCGAATAGTTACTCACACCGTGGTTAAGTAGTTGATACGCTTCAACACGGCTTCGTGCACGCGCCAAGATCTTTAAGCGTGGGAAGTGCTGCTTACATAAATCGACGGTTTTCATGATTTCATCTGGGGAGTCAGTACACAACACAATCGCCTCTGCTTTATCAGCACCGGCTGCGCGTAATAGCTCTAGGTGAGTCGAGTCTCCGTAAAACACCTTGTAGCCGAACTTTCTAAGGATGTGTATTTGGCTGGCATCACTTTCAAGGACAGTGATACGAATCTTGTTGGCATACATCAGACGACCAATGATCTGACCAAAACGACCAAAGCCCGCAATAATCACTCGAGGGCTGCGATCAACCACATCCGAAGACATCGCACTTTCACTGATTTGATTAAGCTGACGTGCAAAGAATCGGTCTTGCAGTTTAAGCATCAATGGCGTGGTCACCATAGAAAGGCTCACAACCACCAGTAAGAACGACACTTGTTCGCCACTTAAGATGCCTTGAGCACTCGCCGCAGTAAAAATAACGAAAGCGAACTCACCACCTTGGCTAAGGATCATCGCCATTCGGCTGCGTGCTTTAGCTTGAGTGCCGAAGATACGAGCCAGCGCATACAGCACCAAACCTTTCAATACGACTAGCGACGACACTGCAATAAGTATTGCGAATGGGCTTTCTGCCAGTAGACCTAGGTTTACCGCCATACCCACAGAGATAAAGAACAGACCAAGCAGTAAACCTTTGAATGGATCAATCGCGATCTCAAGCTCGTGTCGATATTCACTTTCAGCCAGAAGTACGCCCGCTAGGAAGGTACCTAATGCCATCGACAAGCCAATCCGTTGCATGATCACAGCAATACCAATCACAAGTAACAGCGCCGCGACGGTGAATAACTCACGCACACCACTCATCACTACGTATCGGAAAAGTGGTCTCAACAAGAAGTGGCCACCGACCAGTAGGCCAATCACGCCACCCAGCATCCACAGCATGTCAGCCCAGCTACCGCCGGTATTACCCGCAAGTAGAGGCAACATTGCTAGCATTGGAATAACAGCGATATCTTGGAAAAGCAGTACTGCAAAGCCCGACTGCCCTGCTTCTTTGCCGCCGAGCTCTCGCTCTTCAATAACACGCAAGGCAATCGCAGTCGAAGACAGCGCCAAACCCATACCTATCACGAGACTGGTTTGCCAGGTTAATCCAAATAGACAGGCGATGGCGGTAATAATTAGAGTGGTGATCAGCACTTGCGCGCCGCCCAACCCGAGAATGGGGGCTCGCATCTGCCACAGTTTTTTCGGGTTAAGCTCTAAACCAATCAGGAAGAGCAGCAGTACCACCCCGAATTCGGAGAAGTGCAGAATCGCCTCTACATCACTGATTAAGCCCAGCCCCCATGGGCCAATTGCCACACCTGCTAATAGGTAACCGAGTACTGAACCCAAACCGGCGCGCTGTGCGATAGGAACCGCAACCACAGCAGCCGCTAAAAATATAACGCTACTTTGTAGAAAATCATTAGTCAGAGCCATCATCTGCTCCTATATCTTGTAGCGGGTCTCGCAACCAATTTCGATACGCTTCGGCGTGTTGGTAACGCGTCATATCGGTGACATTTCGTGCCCAGTGTAAAACCAAAGGGGATATCCAGTTCATTTGACACAAAGCAGCGGTGAGCTCGAATGGTTGCAAGATCTCTTGTAATGGATATTTATTATAACCTGCGGCACCAAACGCCTCTTCTTTACCACCGGTAGTAATCACACTGCGCCAGTGTTTGCCTTTAAGTGCGCTCTGCTCACCAAACGCAAAACCCTTGCCTAACACGCGATCAAACCACTCTTTTAACAATGAAGGGCAGGAATACATAAACAGAGGATGCTGAAACACGATCACATCGTATTGAAGAAGCAATTCATGCTCATAAGGCACATCGATAAAGAAGTCTGGGTAGATGGCGTAGAGATCATGAACTTTGACATGACCGAGCGACTCTACCTTCTTAACCATCATCTGATTAGCAATAGAGGTTTGCGGCTCTGGGTGCGCGTAGATGATCAACACCTTTGGCACGACTTTGTCTGTCGAGGGAGTATTACTCATTCCTTTGAAACATTCCTTTGAGGGCTAAACGGTGGCAAGGCCACAAGAATTTAAGCAAAAGTTATTAATATGTTATTGGCATCATAACGCAAATTGCATTGTGATCGACTTTTATCTGGTTTCAGCCTACTATGCAGGCGTCTGTTCACCTCTAATTTCTATGCTATTTCAATTATGATTACTTTCTCTGATATTCAATTGCTACGCGGCGGTAAACCACTCCTCGACCAAGCATCTGCGACTTTTCACCCTGGCGACAAGATCGGTTTGGTTGGTAAAAACGGCTGTGGTAAATCTACGCTATTCGCCTTAATTAAGGACGAACTGTCTATTGATGCGGGCTCATTCAGCAAACCTGCCCATTGGGAAATGGCTTGGGTTGCTCAAGAAACCCCTGCATTAGAAAGAACAGCAATTGAATACGTGATTGATGGTGACCGTGAATACCGCGGCCTTGAAGATCAACTAGAAAAAGCTGAACAAGCCGACAATGGCACATTGGTAGCAGAGATCCACGGCAAGATTGAAACCATTGGTGGTTACAGCATAAAGGCACGTGCTGCCGAGTTACTGGATGGCCTAGGCTTTAGCCAAGAACAAATGACATGGAACCTGACTCAATTCTCAGGTGGTTGGCGTATGCGTTTGAACCTAGCGCAAGCCCTACTGTGTCGCAGTGACCTACTGCTACTCGATGAGCCTACCAACCACTTGGATTTAGACGCAGTAATGTGGCTAGAGCGTTGGTTACAAAGCTACCCTGGCACGCTAGTGCTTATCTCGCACGATAGAGACTTCTTAGACCCTATCGTCAACCGCATCGTGCACGTTGAAAACCAACAGCTCAATGAGTACACGGGTAACTACTCATCGTTCGAAACCCAACGAGCGCAAAAACTGATTCTGCAACAAGCGATGTACCAAAAGCAGCAGAAACAGATGTCTCACATGCAGAGCTACATTGACCGTTTCCGTTACAAAGCTTCAAAGGCTCGCCAAGCGCAAAGCCGTATTAAAGCGCTAGAGAAAATGGAACAAGTGCTGCCTGCTCAGTTTGATAACCCATTCAGCTTTGAATTTAGAGAACCAGACGCACTACCAAACCCAATCATGATGATGGATGAAGTATCAGCGGGCTATGATGACAATCTGATTCTAGAAAAGATTCGCTTGAACCTAGTACCGGGCAGTCGTATTGGTTTGCTTGGCCGAAATGGCGCTGGTAAATCAACACTGATTAAACTGCTTTCTGGCGAACTGAAACAGCAAGGCGGTGAACTGAGTTATTCGCAAGGCGTTAAGATTGGTTACTTTGCACAGCACCAGTTAGAAACGTTGCACCCAGAAGAAACACCGCTGCAGCACATGATGCAGATTGCCCCTAAACACACCGAGCAACAATTGCGTGATTACCTAGGTAGCTTCGGTTTCCAAGGTGAAAAAGCACTTGATAAAGTAGCACCCTTCTCAGGTGGTGAAAAAGCGCGTTTAGTATTAGCGCTACTGGTATGGCAAAAACCAAACCTGTTGCTACTCGATGAACCAACCAACCACTTGGATCTCGACATGCGTCAAGCGCTGACTTTTGCCCTGCAGACATTTGAAGGCGCAATGGTTATCGTATCGCACGACCGTTACCTACTGCGTGCGACTACCGATGATTTATACCTTGTACACGACCGCCAAGTAGCACCGTTTGATGGTGACTTAAGCGATTACTACAAGTGGCTAACCGAACAGCAGAAAGTTGAGCGCAAAGAAGCACAAGCATTGGCACCAGCAAAAGACGGCGCCAACAGTGCAGCGGCGAAAAAAGAGCAGAAACGTAAAGAAGCCGAGTTCCGCAAACTGACGGCACCACTTCGTAAAAAGCTCACTCAATTTGAAAAGCAGATGGATAAATTAACGCAGGCTCTTGAAGAAGCTGAGCAAGAATTATCCGACACTTCACTGTATGAAGCTGAAAATAAGGCTAAACTGAATAAAGTACTCGCTCTCCAAGCGAGCAGTAAGTCACAGCTAGAAGAAGTTGAAATGGATTGGATGTCCACTCAAGAAGAGCTTGAGCAGATGGAACAGGATATGGATAGCTTATGAGCCCAGAGCACGCCCCAATATCACTAACACTGGAACGACTATGGCAATTTAGCCTTCAGTATTACAGTGTGCGCGGTGTAAAGGATGCGTGCTTAGCTTTGCAAAACCAGTTCCACGGCAACGTCAATCTACTGCTGCTTCTCAAATGGCTTGATGAGCAGCAATTGTCTTTTGCTGAAGAAGAGTGGCATAAAGTTCAACAGTGTTTAAGCCGCTCTGAAACCCTGCTTCATAGCTATCGAGAGCTACGTAAACATCTCAAAGCACACGTTGTCGACTCTCTATACCGTGAAGCGCTAAAGTTTGAGTTACAGCTTGAAAAGCAACAACAGTCCGATCTGGTCGACTGTATAAACTCCCTACAGCTGTACGCTAACCAGCAATCACCGCTCACTTTTCAGTACTGTCGTTTATTAGGGGCTGAAAACCTCTGCGACGCTTTTTCTGAACCAGCACCACAGCCCTAGCTCGTTCTCTTTCCCTTTTATTCAATCAAGATCCAAGCTTAACCTTGATATTATTCAAACGGTTACCCATAGCCTGTTTTTGTATCTCGTATAAGTGAAGCCTTGCGCTTATGCCGAGAATCAACCAAGCTCAAATAAAAACGTGGGCGTTTCGTTACAAACTCAACACGTTATCAAAACCCGTAAAAGAAGCATGGATCGTTTTTATGACAATATTTACCGCAGCTGCTGGTCTCTCTAATCCGCACTTACAAACCTTAGTGCCACGGTTTATTCGAAAGCAGGCGCTGTTTCATCCTCACTGGCAAACCTTAGAAACACCCGATGGTGACTTTCTTGATCTTGCTTGGAGCGAATCACCAGACGGTGACACCTCAAATAAGAATGATCGCAGTAGCAAGCCGATATTCGTTCTATTCCACGGTTTAGAAGGTAGCTTTGAGAGCCCTTATGCCAATGGATTAATGAATGCGTTTGCTAAAGATGGTTGGTTGTCCGTGATGATGCACTTCAGAGGCTGCAGCGGAAAACCCAATCGCCTGGCTCGCGCTTACCATTCAGGTGAAGTCGAAGATGCGCGCTTTTTTCTAAGACACCTGCACGCCCAGTTTCCGAATAACCCTAAGGTTGCGGTTGGCATATCTTTAGGTGGAAACATGCTGGCGAACTATTTGGCTGAGTACGCAGACGACCCATTGCTGTCGGCGGCGACCATCGTATCTGCTCCTTTTGACTTAGCGTGTTGCTCTAGTCGTATTGAGCGTGGTTTCTCCAAGCTCTATAAGAAGTACCTGCTCAACTCTCTAAAATCGAATGCGCTAAAAAAGGTTAACCTGCTGCAGGAAAAACTTGGCATCACCGCTGAAGCCATCAAGAACATCACCAAACTGTATGAGTTTGATGAACGAATCACTGCGCCTCTGCACGGCTTCAAAAATGCCCAAGATTATTATGCGCAATGTTCTGCTCTGCCTAAGCTCAATAAGATCAAACTACCGACTCAGATCATTCATGCCAAAGACGACCCTTTCATGACCGATGATGTGATCCCAAAATTTGTTCTGCCCGATAACATCGATTATCGACTGTTTCAAAAAGGCGGCCATGTTGGGTTTATTACTGGCAGTACACTCAAGCCAAGGTTTTGGTTAGAAGAAGCCTTGCCTGCCTACTATGAAAGTATCCAAGATTCGGCATAATGTCCGAGCCTTAGTAAATAGAAGTAAAACAATACTAAGCACACGCATTTCTACATCAATAAACCTATTTATGAACATAAAAGAGAGAAGTATTTATGATCATCCCATGGCAAGACATTGCGCCAGAGACACTGGAAAACCTCATCAAAGAGTTCGTGCTGCGTGAAGGCACAGACTACGGCGACGTAGAGGTTTCACTGCAAAACAAGATTGATCAAGTGAAACATCAATTAGCTTCAGGAGAAGTCAGCATTGTGTTTTCTGAGCTCCATGAAACCGTTGATATTCAAGTCACAAAACGCTTCTAAGCTGCGCTCATAAAGGAGCCGTGTTATAGTGGTAAACGATTGCTAACAAGTAAGTTACTCAAAAGACAAGGGTTGTCATGTCCGCTAAACATCCAATTATTGCGGTGACGGGTTCATCTGGAGCCGGCACCACCACCACCTCAGAAGCCTTCCGTAAAATGTTCAATATGATGGACGTGAAGGCCGCTTGGGTTGAAGGGGATAGTTTCCATCGCTTCACTCGCCCAGAGATGGATGTCGAGATCCGTAAAGCGCGCGAGCAAGGTAAGCACATCAGCTACTTTGGTCCTCAAGCCAACGACTTTGGTGCGCTAGAAGAGTTCTTCCGTAAATACGGTAACGAAGGTACAGGTAAAGTAAGAAGCTACCTACACACCTTCGATGAAGCCGTGCCTTACAATCAAATGCCGGGCACCTTCACGCCATGGCAAGAGATCCCTGAAAACTCCGATGTGATGTTTTACGAAGGCCTGCACGGCGGTGTGGTTGATGGCGACATTAACGTTTCTCAACACGTCGATTTGCTGATTGGCATGGTACCTATCGTAAACCTAGAGTGGATTCAAAAATTCGTTCGTGACACCCGCGATCGTGGCCACTCACGCGAAGCCGTAATGGATTCCATTGTTCGTTCGATGGATGATTACCTTAACTACATTACCCCGCAATTTTCGCGCACTCACATCAACTTTCAGCGTGTTCCAACCGTAGATACATCTAACCCTCTCAACGCCAAAGGGATTCCAAGTTTAGACGAAAGCTTCGTAGTTATACGTTTGCGTGGCATCAAAAACGTCGATTTCCCCTACCTTCTGGCTATGATTGATGGCTCGTTTATGTCTCGTCATAACACGCTAGTAGTGCCAGGCGGCAAGATGAGTTTTGCTATGGAGCTCATTGTGAGGCCAATCCTGCAACAACTCATCGAAACCGGAAAAATAGGTTAACAAAACGACATTCTGGTTGATTACTTTTCATACCGTGATCATGTGCACAATTTTGCGTAAAAAATCGTAGCTTGGTCACGATTAAAATCAAGAAATAGTACCTGAAAAAGGATACTATTCTTAAACGAAACACAAGATAGCTTGCAGCACTCAACGAGTGCTCTTATCCTACAAGTCAATCCAGGCTTAGCTAAAATACGGAAAGCGGCAAGCATACCCTGCAGAGGAAGTGAGATATTATGGTTCTAGGTAAACCTCAAACCGATCCAACATTAGAGTGGTTCCTTTCACACTGTCATATTCATAAGTACCCTTCAAAAAGTACTTTGATTCATGCTGGTGAAAAGGCAGAAACCTTGTACTACATCGTTAAAGGTTCTGTGGCAGTTCTTATCAAAGACGAAGAAGGTAAGGAAATGATTCTTTCTTACCTAAACCAAGGCGACTTCATCGGTGAGCTTGGCTTGTTCGAAGAAGACCAAGAGCGTACAGCTTGGGTTCGTGCTAAATCTCCTTGTGAAGTAGCTGAAATTTCTTTCAAGAAATTCCGTCAACTTATCCAAGTGAACCCAGATATCCTAATGCGCCTTTCAGCGCAAATGGCAAACCGTCTACAAGTAACTAGCCAAAAGGTTGGTGACTTAGCGTTCCTTGATGTAACAGGTCGTATCGCACAAACGCTACTAAACCTAGCAAAACAACCAGATGCAATGACTCACCCTGACGGCATGCAAATCAAGATCACTCGCCAAGAGATTGGCCAGATCGTTGGTTGTTCTCGTGAGACCGTTGGTCGTATCTTGAAGATGCTAGAAGAACAGAACCTAATTTCTGCACACGGTAAAACTATCGTGGTATATGGCACTCGTTAATCTCGATTAACTGAGCCTAAAATTTGAAAGCCACCAAATGCAAATTTGGTGGCTTTTTTGTTTTCTAAAGATCTACAAAGAAAATACGAATGAAACACCTACAGCTTCGAAGCGCAAACACTCTCGAAGCGAAGCCTATCTGCATCTTTAGGGTAAAGTCCGTACTCGTATCTTTCTTTAACCGTTAGTGCTTTCGAAGATCTTGTCAGCCGATGCTGCCACAAAACCGGTATAAAGCTCACCATTAGCCATCGCATAACGCTTAGCGAACTCATAGAAGCCTCCAGGAATCATCTCATTGCCCTCAACAAATGAAACTGGGACTTTATCTGCCATTGTTGATGATTGCTCTAATAAGACCTCTGGAGAGCCTTTAACCTGGCCACCAGATGCATTGATCGTGAAGCCTGATTCGCTCAAATAATCATTCACTGCCTGCACTTCATCAAAAGCATCGAGTTGATTAACGCTCACTGTAAAGTGGTTGGCACCGTAACCATGAGCTGCGAGCCAAGACGCGTATTCACTCTCTTTTGCAAGCACTTGGAAATCTGCGAAGCTCAAGTCCCATAGACGACCACCAAACAAGAATTCATGGCCTTGAAGCTTACTTGAGTCCACTTGCTCAACCAACTTAGCAACGATCTGTTGCAAGTCACTTGAACACTCTTCTACCTTCAACTCACTAATGAACACTTTTGGTTGTTTTGGATCTGGGTGCTCGTAATGCTTAGCCACCAACTTCTTGCTCTCAAACAAGTAGTCGCCACACGCCTTATAGCCTAACTCTAGGAAAGGCTTCGCTAATGTTTCAATACCCAAAGGAGCAACATTGAAAGTACGCAGTGCAATGTGATCATTAATCAGCGCTTCGTCTTCTTTCAGCAAGTGATGCACTTTCTCAGCCGATGGACAAAGCCTGTGAATGTAATCGTCCCAAAGTGATTTAAAGAGTAGATCGGGCGTCATGGTGACTCCTTGTCAGAGGTTCTAGCAAGCTAGTAATTTGGATTAGAAAGGGAGAGGCTGAGACACAGAGTCAGCAGCCATCAGCCTGTGACATACTTTTTCTATTATCTACCGCCCAATCTAGGTGTCGGACGTGATGGAAAAGGAAAGCGATAACACCACTTCCCTATTTCAAGCTTAACGCATGAGCCTAAGACTCATTAGCCTAAATTAAAGCTCAATACCCGGGCTAAACGTTGCTGGAAGTTGAGTTTCACCGCCTTCCATTGAAGCCATAGGATAAGCACAGTAGTCCGCCGCATAGTAAGCACTTGGGCGTAGGTTGCCTGAAGCACCCGGACCACCAAATGGTGCATCACCACTTGCGCCTGTTAGCTGACGGTTACGGTTAACAATACCCGCACGAATATGGTCAACGAAGTATTCCCATTCAGAATCATCTGTTGATACAAGACCCGCAGACAAACCAAAACGAGTGTCGTTAGCTAGCTCAACCGCTTGCTTTAGCGATTGGTAACGAACCACTTGTAGCAGTGGACCGAAGTACTCTTCATCCGGCAGCTCAGCAATGTTGGTTGCGTCGATAATACCCGGAGAAACAAACGCCGCTTGACCCGCTTTTGCTTCTACTAGGCTGACGCCGCCTAACGATTGTAGATTCGCTTGCGCGTCCAGAATGAACTTAGCCGCAGCTTCAGAGATCTGAGGACCCATGAAGGGTGCTGGTTCAGCGAATGGCTGATCAACACGAATCTTTTGCGTCGCTGCGACCAGCTTATCGAGTAGCAGATCCCCCTTCTCGCCAACAGGCACGTACAAACGACGAGCACATGTACAACGTTGACCCGCACTGATGAACGCCGATTGGATAATGGTGTATACCGTTGCGTCTGCGTCACCATATTGGTCACTGATCACCATAGGGTTATTGCCACCCATCTCTAGTGCCAGCATCTTGCCCGGTTGGCCCGCGAATTGACGGTGAAGGATATGCCCAGTATTAGCGCTACCTGTGAACAGCACGCCATCAAGACCTTTAGCATCGGCCAGTGCGATACCTGTCTCTTTAGCGCCTTGTACTAAGTTGATTACGCCAGCAGGAAGACCCGCTTCTTGCCATAATTTCATCGCAAACTCACCCGTCCAAGGTGTCTGCTCTGAAGGCTTAAATACCACGGTATTACCCGATAGCAGTGCAGGAACAATATGACCGTTAGGTAGGTGACCAGGGAAGTTATAAGGACCAAATACCGCCATTACGCCTAATGGGCGATGACGCAGTACGATTTGGTTGCCTGCGGCTTCACGTGAAGCTTCACCCGTACGTTCGTGGTAAGCACGAATAGAGATAGCGATTTTACCCGCCATCGCACCCGCTTCAGTGCGAGTTTCCCAAATCGGCTTACCCGTCTCTTTTGCAATAATCTGTGCAATTTCTTCGCTGTTCTCTTTTACCTTCTCAGCAAAGTTCAACACGATCGCTTCACGCTCTGCAAAGCTCAATTTTTTCCAAACTAAGAAAGCGTCACGCGCCGCTGCTACTGCAGATTCAACCTGTGCTGGTGTTGCACTATCGCCTTGCCACACGACTTCATTATTGTATGGGCTTACTGATGTCATGGCGTCACCTTGACCTGCCACCCACTGTCCTGCTATCCACTGAGTCATACTTCTATCCTTAAAATCTTCGACAGATAATCGCCGCTCTTATTGAGCCAACATGCGAACGAATTCGCCTTCTTTTACTTCAAGAGCGCTTGCTACTTCAGATGATAAAATCACTGTGTCGCTAGCTTGGTCATACGCGCCTTTCGCAGCTACTGCGCGGAAGTTCTCAAACGAGGTATTACCAATTAGGAAGTCTTTAGAGCTTGAATGCTCTGCAATTGTCACTTGAGCTCGAATCGCATGACGCACTGATTCGATATTTCTTAGATCACACTCAACCGTTGGGCCTCCATCAAAGATGTCGACATAGCCACGGTTGGTGAAACCTTCACGTTCCAGTAACTTAAGTGCAGGGCGTGTATTGTCATGAACCTCTCCAATCACCGCCTGAGCTTCTTTACTTAGCAGGTTCACATAAATAGGTAACTTCGGCATTAGGTCAGCAATGAAGCCTTTCTTACCAATACCCGTTAGGTAATCGGCAAGCGTGAAGTCAATCGAGAAGAAATGTTCTTGCAGCCATTGCCAGAAAGGAGAATTGCCTTCCGCATCTGATACACCACGCATCTCAGCAAAGATCGTTTTTGAGAAACGCTCTGGGTGCTCAGCCATCAGTAGGAAACGACACTTAGACATCAGTCGACCGTTTAAGCCTTTGCGGTAATCAGGACGTAAGAACAGCGTACAAATTTCGCTGCAGCCTGTGTAGTTATTACCAAACGTCAACAGCTTAACCACGTTATTCACTTTAAGGCGCTGTGAAGAGTGAACCACTTTACTGATGTGGTACGAGTAAAAAGGCACATCCCAGCCAATGGAAGCTTCGATACCCGTTGTACCAGCAACTTCGCCAGTTTCAGCGTCGAAACCCACCATTAGATAGCCTTCATCACCGGGTTCGGTCACGTCTGCTTTCGCAAAGCTGTATTCAGAATGGGTAATTCGGTTAGTTAACAATTCTTCGTTAACCGGAAGAGATGTGAATCCATGACCAGATTCAACCGCGCAGGTGTGCAGCGCATCGTAATCAGACAGTTTTATTGGGCGAACAACTAGCATCAATATTCCCTCCAGATGCAAAATAGGCCCAAAACCAGAAGCTTGGGCCTTTAGCAGAACGTCATGGGATCGCTCTATTGGCGATCATTCCTATGACGCCACTCAGGCTAAACTAGCGTAGCGATTGCTTTGTCTAGTTTTGATAAACCTTCTTCAATTTCTTGTTTAGTGATAACCAGTGATGGAGTAAAACGAACCACGTTTGCACCCGCAACCAGTACCATTAGGCCTTGCTCGCCTGCTGCTACTAATACGTCACGCGCACGCCCTTGCCATTCGTCATTCAGTGCAGCACCTAACAATAGGCCTTTACCACGAATCTCACTGAAAATTTGGTATTTGTCGTTAATCTTAGTTAGACCATCACGGAATAGCGCTTCACGCTCTTTTACGCCTTCTAGAGTCTCAGGTTGGCTAACTACGTCAACCACTGCTTCAGCTACCGCACACGCCAGTGGGTTACCACCGTATGTAGAACCGTGCGTACCAACCTTAAGGTGTGTAGCCAGTTCAGACGTCGTCAGCATTGCGCCGATAGGGAAACCGCCACCTAGAGACTTCGCTGTGCTTAGAATGTCTGGCGTCACGCCCAGACCTTGGTAAGCATAGAAGTTACCAGTACGACCATTACCTGTTTGTACTTCATCAAAAATCAACAATGCATTGTGCTTGTCACACAGTTCACGAACCGTATTCACGAACTCAGCCGTTGGAGAGATGATGCCGCCCTCGCCTTGCAGAGGTTCCATCATGATGGCACAAGTGCGATCAGAGATATGCGCTTCTAGAGCGGCAATATCGTTGTAAGGTAGGTGAGTTACATCGCCAGGTTTTGGACCGAAGCCATCTGAGTAAGCTTCTTGACCACCAACGGTTACAGTAAAGAAAGTACGACCGTGGAAACCTTGTTTGAATGCAATGATTTCAGATTTCTCAGGACCGTGAACATCCGCAGCCCAACGACGAGCTAGCTTAAGTGCTGCTTCGTTCGCTTCTGCACCAGAGTTCGCAAAGAATACTTTTTCTGCAAAACATACGTCAGTTAGCTTCTTCGCTAGACGCAGTGCAGGTTCGTTAGTCATTACATTACTTAGGTGCCAAATCTTGTTTGCTTGCTCGGTAACAGCATTAACCATTGCTGGGTGACAGTGACCCAAACAGCTCACAGCGATACCACCAGCAAAGTCGATATACTCTCGGCCTTGTTGGTCCCAAACGCGTGCGCCTTCCCCTTTTACCGGGATCATTTCCATTGGGTTATAACAAGGCACCATCACCTCATTAAACAGACTACGTTCTACTTTTTTTTCCACTGTCATCGTACATTCCTTTTCGATACCGCAAGCTTCGCAAATAAGCGTACTGGTTCATAAGTGAGACAAAGATATTTTCTCTCGCCATAATCCCGCTGCAGCATTATATTTACATTTAATTAACGTTTTCAATAGTAGATTATTCTTTAGCTATCCCTAACAACCAGCTAAACGTCACTACCTATGACTATTTATGCATCAATTAATCTGTTTTATGAAGCTTTTTTTACCTAAACGTGTAACCTGCAACGGCAAAGCCTTACTGGCATTGCGGTATATTGGGTTCGAGACGAAATAAGGCGAATAATTTTGCATAGGCTAAAAACTTAGCCTGACGAGGAAGAAATGTTATAAAAAGTGATCAGCGTCAGAGGAGTAAGAGGAGTAAGAGACGCGTAATGCCCGAATTTAAACGCTTAACGAATGGGCTAACAGGTTTAACTGGCTTATTTAGACGGAGAAAGAGTCAAATTTAAACACTCAACGCGCTAAGAAGTTAGCGAGAAGCTGGTGTCCCTGCTCTGTTTTAATCGACTCAGGGTGAAATTGCACCGCATCAATCGACAAGGTTTTGTGTTGATAACCCATGATCTCATCCATGCTGCCATCTTCAAATTCCGTCCAAGACGTCAGTTCAAAGCAGTCAGGAAGCGTGCCATTTTTCACCACTAGGGAATGGTAACGTGTCACAGTTAGAGGGTTATTAAGCCCTTGAAAGACGCTCTTGCCATTGTGGCGTATTGGAGAGGTTTTACCGTGCATCACTTGTCTGGCTCGCACTACTTCACCACCAAACACTTGAGCAATGGCTTGATGACCAAGACACACACCTAAGATCGGCAGTTTACCCACGAAGTGTTCAATGACTTGTAGAGAGATTCCCGCATCATCAGGCGTACAAGGACCTGGCGAGATAACAAGATGGCTAGGATTCAGCGATTCAATACCCGCAATATCAATCTCATCGTTGCGAACAACTTTTACAGTGACCCCTAACTCACAGAAATACTGATACAAGTTATAGGTAAAAGAGTCGTAGTTATCGATGATAAGTAACATGGGTCGAAATCGTTTGCTAAATACTAAATGATTGGGAGATATAGGGGCGGTATTGTGCAATACCCATGGCGAAAGGCAAGTGGAAACTGCATTTCGCCAATAATTAAGGCTAACCTAAGTTGACCTTAATTGTTTACAGATAGCCTTAAGTTATCTGAATTGGCCTGCTTGTATAGCAAGCCAATCTATTTGTGATTGAGCTACTTGCGACGACGCCACATTGCTAAACCAAATAGTGACATCAGAGCACCGAAGCCAAATGAACCACCTACTCGCAGTTCAAGAACAGCAGGATCATGATCCGATGAACGGAAGTGATCTTGGTACTTAGGTAGGTCACCTTTGAACTCTTCGTTGTAGTCAAACAACGTCGACTCACCACCATTGATGTGCCAATCGGTCGCATCGACAACCCTATCTTTCAGGCTGTCACTGATCAATAAATGATCCAAAGCACCAACTTCATCATTGTATGAGTAGCTCCAGCTGTCTGGGTGCTTTTGAGCCACAGCATTAATGTAGCCGTAGTTCTTAGTAATCACCGCACCGTTATCACCAAACTGCTCGACGCCGTCAATGTAAGTGTTACGAGCCGCTTTGATTTGCTTGCCGTACTTCTCTTCAGAGTAATCAGTAAGCACCAGCATTGGGTCTTCCATGCCGTACGAGTTCATATCCCCCAGAATCACTTTATGGCCTTTGATGCCGTCTAGCGCTTCACCCAGAGCAACTGCTGCAGCCACACGGAAGTTCTCACATGAGCCTTGCTTATCGGCATCAACGCCGCCTTGGCCGCCCTGCTCAATCGGAGCAGCATCTTCCCAACACTTAGAGCCTTTCGATTTAAAGTGGTTGATCGCTACGGTGAGTTTCTCTTTGGTGCCTTTAACTTTAAAGGTTGGCGCCAATGAGTCACGTTGGTAGTTCTTACCGTCTTCAATCACCTTGCCTGAATCGTCTAACACCTCTGGTGCTTGTTGGCTTGGCATCGCGATAACACGGCTGTCTTTAAGCTTAACCACCTTCTTACGGTAGATAACACCCGTTGTGATAACGTCAGTACCAATAGAGTCCATCTCGTCGGTTACGCCGTCTTCGTTCGAGTCGACAGCCACAAAGGTATAACGGTCTTTCTTACGCTCAATGCGATCATTCAGTTGGTTTACAAGTTGCTGAATGGCAGAGCCTTCACCAAAGCCATTGTTCTCAATTTCCATCAAGCCAATGATGTCTGCATCTAAGCGAAGAATCGCGTTCACAATCTTCTCTTGCTGCATCTCAAACTCAGTGATGGTGTTCGCGCCACGGTTATTGCCGTGCTGATTCGCGTCGCCACCAAATGGAGAGTTGAAGTAGTTCAATACGTTGAAGGTCGCAATACGTAGGTCGCCTTCATCCATGTCTGGTTTGTCGGTACGCGGATCGTTACGCACATAGTTTTCAGCCGAGATCTGGTTAGTCGCAATTAAACGGTACTCACCGTAGCTGTAAGTCAGCACGCCTTCTAGGCCAACAATGGTGTCATCAATGCGGATGTAATCTTCTGTTGAACCATCTTGGTCGATATCAGTGCGGCCAAAATCTGGGTAGAAAGGGACTTGTCCATCAGCCGCTTTTTGATCGGTTTCAACGAAAAGACGGCGGTCTGCGTTGTCTTCAGTTTGCTGCTTCGCTTCGTCAGATCCCGCGGCGAAAAGCTGGTTCGGCTGCATGTTAATACGCTCATGCGCCAGTACCATGTTGTTACGACGACCTGCGTAGTCATAACCAAAGGTACGCGTCACACGCATATCAAGCGCTTCGGTTGTTTTCACCAACATGCCTTCGTAGCGTTCAAGCGTTGCAGCGAAGTTCTCGTCACTGTCTAGCACTTCAATCGCCGTAGCTTCAGGTGCCTGCTGCTCGCCCTGTTTTAGCCATTGGTTGTTTTCTACTTTCAGCTGAGTGTGGCTGTAGTATTCTTGAACCTTGCCTTTCACACACACTACATCACCGGCTACTAGCTCTGAGCTCGACTGGTTGGTATGAATAAATAGACCCTCAGAAGTGCTTGAGTTGAAATCATCCTCAAGTGCTTGCAGGTAGAAGCCTTTAGTTAGGCCTGTTGTTACCGCACTTACCACACCTTTTACGAAATATTCATCGTCGGTGATGTACGGGTAGCCATCGATGAACGGTGATGTTGCACCTTCGCCTTGGATCTCTTGAATGGTGGTAAATACCGGGTCTGAGCCATCTTCTGTACAATTAAAGGCTTCTGGCAGCTCAACACTGTCTAGTGAACCTAGCCCTTCAATACTGTCTTTTGGTAGCGATACCCATTGTGAAGCATCAAACGTCGCAGAAGGTGTTTGTGTCGCACGAACCAAAGTAACATCTTTGCCCCAGTCCACATCGCCCATCAAACCAACAACATCATGCACCGAACCATCTGCATTCAAGATAGCTAGCGGGTCGTCACCATTATGATTAGCCAATGAAGCATTTAGAATGTCAGCGACCGCCTTAATCTCATCACTAGCACTGGTATGAGCAACAACAAGCACCTCACCGGGCGCTAAAACGTGGCCATCTAAAGGTAAAGTGGCGCCCCATGATCCGTTGCCATTGGCAGACTTCGCCAGTGAGTAACCATCTAAGTTAATGCTGCTATCGCCGTTATTGGCGATCTCAACCGCTTTGTTGTAGCTGCCGCCTTCCACATATTGTGAAATAAACAAATCAGCGTGTGCGCTTGTGGTTAACAAGCTACCAATTGCCACTGCTAGCAATGAAGGTTTGTGTAAAAGAGCCATCCGTTTCACCTGAGTTCATTGATTTATAGTCACTGCCATCTATGGGCAGTCATGTATTTTGTGGTAACTATCAGGTTTATTTATGAAAGGAATAAGTCAGTTGGCAAGAAAATGAGGAACTTATCACTTTGGAATCATCAATTGTTTGGCACGTTATATATTTCCAACATATATAGAAACGAGTGTGATTTTATAAAGCTTGAGGGTACCAAATAAGATCATCTGCACAGCATTACAGCTATGGATATGCTAGCTAAATACTGGGTAAATTATCAATTCAAACAAGGGGGTTTCGAGGAAGGCAAATGGAATGGGCATGAAAAAGCCCAAAGTAAACAACAGCTACTTTGGGCTCAAATTCTCAAGCGAGTTGTGTTAGTTCACCCTATGGGCGAGTAACAAAACCTACTGCTTCGTATGCTTTTTTCAGTGTCACTGCAGCACGTTCAGAGGCTTTTTCAGCACCGGCTTTCATTACTGCGTCCATGTAGGCACGGTCAGCACGGATACGGTGATATTCAGCTTGAATCGGCTCAAGCATCTCAACCAATGCTGCGCCTACGTCTTTCTTGAACGGACCGTACATTTCAACGCCTTGGTACTGCGCTTCGATCTCTTCGAACGTTTTACCCGTCGCTGCAGAGTACAGACCCATTAGGTTAGAGATACCCGCTTTGTTTTCCCAATCGTGAGCAATGCGTGGTGGTGTTTCTGCATCGGTTTGCGCTTTGTTGATCTTCTTGATGATCGACTTAGGCTCTTCTAGCAGAGTAATCACGTTCTTACGGTTGTCGTCCGACTTAGACATCTTCTTCGTCGCGTCTTGCAGGCTCATTACACGTGCATTCACTGTTGGAATGTAAGGTTCTGGTACTTGGAAGATTGGCGTTTCAGGACCGTAGATGTTATTGAAGCGAGTTGCGATATCACGCGCTAGCTCTAGGTGTTGTTTCTGGTCGCTACCTACAGGTACTTGGTGAGCACCGTAAAGCAGGATGTCTGCAGCCATCAACACTGGGTAGTCGTATAGGCCTACGTTTACGTCGTTTGAGTGACGTGCAGACTTATCTTTAAACTGAGTCATACGGCTCAGTTCACCCATTTGTGTGTAACAGTTAAGAAGCCAACCAAGTTGAGCATGCTCTGGTACGTGTGACTGAACAAATAGCGTGCTCTTCTTTGGATCAACACCGACAGCAAGACAGATTGCTAGTGCGTCTAGAGTCGCTTCATGCAGTGCTTTCGGATCTTGGCGAACCGTAATTGCGTGAAGGTCTACAACACAGTATTGGCAATCGTAATCATCTTGCATCTGTTGCCATTGACGTAGAGCACCCAAGTAGTTACCGATACTTAGTTCACCAGATGGTTGAACACCACTCAATACGATGGGCTTGCTCATGGTTTTAATTCCTTTGCTTATTCGCTAAGTTTATTGAACGCTTAGCTTCTTAACTTAAATATAGAAAAGCCGCACAGCTCTTCTGTACGGCTCATCCAGTGTACTCATTGATAAGTATTTTGCTAGTAGGTTAGCTAACTTTTGTCCGTTTTATGCTGAAACTAGAACGACATCTAGTAATTGCGCGACGTTATCCGCGACATAGTCAGGGTTTGATGCTGAAATCGGCTCGCCGTGGTTATAACCGTAAGTCAGACCAAACGAGTGACAACCTGCATTCTTAGCCGCTTTAATGTCGTTGCTTGAATCGCCAACCATCAACATCTCTTCCGCTTTTACATTGTGCTTTTCTAGCAACCAGTTCAGAGCGACTGGGTTCGGTTTTTTCTCTGGGAAAGAGTCGCCACCCAACACATCAACAAAGTACTTATCAATACCGTGTTGCGCCAGTACGTCTGGTACAAACTTCGATGGCTTGTTGGTAACCAGCGCCATAGTGAAGCCGGCTTTATCCAGCTCAGCCAGCGTCTCTTTAACCGATGGGTAAAGGTGACTTAGCTTGTGACCGCCCTGCTCATAGAAATCATCAAACAGGATGCGTGCTTTTTTCAGTAGCTCTGGCTCTAGGCTTGGGTCAACCGTCAAGTTACGGCTGAGTGAACGTCCGATAAGAACATCAGCACCATTACCTACGTAGTCGCGAACTTGTTCTTCGCTCACTGAAGGGAAGCCCAACTCCTGACAAGCTTGGTCAGCAGCAACGGCCAAATCAGGCACGCTGTCTAACAAGGTTCCATCCAAATCAAAGGCGATCAGTTTTATTGAGCTTAATGACATCTTACTTTCCTATTTATTATGTTCGTCTTATGAGTTGAGCTATA
This sequence comes from Vibrio sp. 10N.261.51.C6, assembly GCF_041471785.1. Lineage (NCBI taxonomy): Bacteria > Pseudomonadati > Pseudomonadota > Gammaproteobacteria > Vibrionales > Vibrionaceae > Vibrio > Vibrio sp. 10N.261.51.C6. The sequence goes on from NZ_JBFRPB010000007.1 coordinate 20,513, forward strand.
AGACGTAAAAAAGGGGCAAATTAGCCCCTTAATATTCAATCTATCTGTAGTTTTACGATTATGCGTTTACTTTTGCAAGCTCTGCACGCATCTCATCAATCACTTCTTTGTAATCTGGTTGATTGAAGATAGCTGAACCCGCAACGAACATATCTGCGCCCGCTTCTGCGATTTCACGGATGTTATCAACCTTCACGCCGCCATCAATCTCAAGGCGAATGTCACGGCCTGACTCATCAATCAGCTTACGAACAGCACGTAGTTTATCTAGCGTGTGAGGAATGAAAGATTGACCGCCGAAGCCAGGGTTCACAGACATTAGTAGAATCATGTCTACTTTGTCCATGATGTAATCTAGGCAAGAAAGCGGTGTTGCAGGGTTAAGAACCACACCCGCTTTACAACCGTGCTCTTTGATGAGCTGTAGAGTGCGATCGATGTGCTCTGAAGCTTCAACGTGGAAGGTAATCATTGATGCGCCCGCTTTTGCAAACTCAGGCACGATGCTGTCTACTGGCTTAACCATAAGGTGAACATCGATAGGAGCAGTAATACCGTAGTCGCGCAGCGCTTTACAAATAGGCGCGCCAAAAGTCAGGTTAGGTACGTAGTGGTTGTCCATCACATCGAAGTGCACAACATCAGCACCAGCTGCGAGTACTTTTTCTACGTCTTCACCAAGACGAGCAAAATCTGCAGACAAAATCGATGGAGCGATTAGAAAATCTTTCATACCAAACCTCTTAAGAGTGAGTAAATTGCGAATATCACCGCCTTGGTGACATCTCATACACAAATACAAGACTCAATCCCAAGACTATTTGGTGTGCAATTCTACCTAAGCAACTAAGCAGATCCTAGCAGTTCGAAAGATTAGTTTATGAAAGTACCCGTTGGTCACTCAATTTAATGAGTTCGAGGGTTATGTTGGCCGCTACAATTCTTCTGAAGCGTGTTGCTGGTTTTTCTCTTTATGAAAAAGTGCCAGTAACTCATCGACTTTATTGCGCCCTGCGCCATTACGGCTAATGGTGCGCTTAACCTTGACCACGTTCAGTTCTGCACCATGGTATAAACGGCGCGTTAAGGTGGTGTCATGGTTTGAGATCAAGACAGGGATGCCTCGTTCCATCGCTGCTTTTTCAGCAACATCCGCCAGTGCAGCTTGGTCATCTAAGCTAAAGCCATTACCTGCGTAAGAGGTAAAGTTTGCCGTGTTCGACAGTGGTGCGTATGGAGGATCGCAGTAAACCACACAGCCTTTGCGCGCGCGGCTAAAGGTTTCATGGTATCCCTCACAGACGAAGGTGGCTTTTTTCGCTTTCTCGGCAAAAAATTCCAGCTCAGCTTCTGGGAAGTAAGGTTTTTTATAAGAACCAAATGGAACGTTAAAACCGCCCTTCTTGTTGTAACGACATAGGCCATTGAAGCCAAATCGGTTCATATACAAGAAAGCCAATGAACGATACATGACGTTATCTGTACCATTGAACTCAGCGCGAATATCTAAGAAGGCTTCTTTACGGTTGTTCTCAGGACAGAACCAGCGCTTCGCTTCCGTGATATAAGTTTCAGGATCGGTTTTAAGCAGGTTGTACAGGTTGATAAGATCGGGATTGATATCTGCAAGCAGGTACTGTTCAAAGTCAGTATTCAGAAATACTGAGCCGGCACCGACAAACGGTTCTACCAATTTACGAGCAGGTGGCAGGTGACGTTGGATGTCTTCAACTAGGCCATATTTACCACCAGCCCATTTTAGAAAGGCACGCTGCTTTTTCATTTACTGCTCTATCTATCAACTCAAAAATAAGGCTGCGGAATGTAACATATTTTGAGGCTAAGCTCAGGGTTATTTCGCACGTTCTATCTCTCGATGCACTTGATTCATCGATTTTGCCCAAGGTTCCAACTGTTGAAGGGGTTTTGATAACGCACTTACCGCGTCTCTCGCCACTTGAATCGTTGGGTAATCTTGATAAGTGATAATAAACCACTTGGTGTCGTTGCGAAGTGTTGGGTAAATACGAACCTTGTTCTCAAGGTCATACTCTTCAATGAAAGACTGTACGTCGTCCAATGAGGTCATCGCACTCAACTGCAAAGTATAAGCTCGCGGAGAGATAGCTTGTAACTCTTCGCGAGAAAATGAGAATGTAATTTTCTTAGTCGGTGGCGTGGACTGTGTTAGGTCTGTTGCTTCATCGGCTGAAGGCTGTGACTCCACTTTGTCTGCATCTGATTGCGAACTCACCGCGGCACCTGTGTTTTCTTCAACAGCAGCATCAATCGCACTGGTATCGGCACTTTCAGGTTTATCATCAAGCAAGGCATCAACCACATCAGAGGTGATTACGACACGCTGCTGATCTTGTTCGACTTCTCCAACACTCGCGGTATCTTCAACGACAGTCGGTGGCAAAGATGAGCTGTCGTCATCAGCACCTTGATAACTCATGTCAGCTTCGGCTTCAGAATCGTCCATTCCGTCGATTCCAGCTTGCTCGGTACCACTTTCCACTTCAAAAGTTGGGATAGCTGTCTGTTCAATCGGAGCGATAAGAGATTGCGCTTTATCGTCAGGGGTTGGTTGACTGAACATCCACCAATAACCACCACCAATTAAAATCAACAGCAAGGCCACCACAATCGCGATATTGATGGGTGAGCCAATAATTGAGCGAATAATAATCCTTTTTTCCACTTTCAATTCTCCTAAAGCCATTAACTCACCGGGCAGAGGTTGCGCTTTATTAAACGCACGTCGCACGCAAGTTTCAGACTCATCATCAACATATCGAATCACCAGTGATTCAAAGAAATGTTCAGCTTCTGGTTGCGAAAGGTCATCGATCTCAAGATCGATAGGTTTGTGTTGTTGACCGTAGCTCAAACGCGTTAATAACGTATCTAAGTGGCCAGGTTCCGAGAAGAGAACGATATTGATCGTCCATTGAGGGTTTGATTGAGCTTCCAGTACCAACATCCATAATTCGGATACCAATAGCTCAGAAAGTCGTTGGGCATCATCAACGACGATAACCACATTACACGGTTCTCCATCCAGTAACCTTGTTAGGCTATCCGATAAAGAATCATGTTGATTAAACAGGGGATCAGAAACAATTTGGCTAAGAATGAGCGCACGGCGTTGTTGATCGTCTTGGCTTGGATGACAAAGCAGTAAACACTGATTTTTTTCTGTCGACCATGCTTCAAGATAACGCTGAGCCAACCAAGATCGGCCAGAGCCAGCTTTGCCCGCCACCGTCACAAGGTTTGAACCAAAGTTAGTCAAAAGCTGTAAGCGCTCTAGCAGCTCAACTTGAGATTCTAACTCTAATACTCTTAATTCATGAGCCAAACTCATTGGGGATCCCTACTGATAAGATCGATCAGTAAAACGCTTCAGTTGCCTAGAGTTTAGCTAGGCAACCTCACAACCAAATTTAAAGAGTACGGCAGAAATCGATCGCTTGTTTAATGATGTCTTGAGGCACATCAGCAACCACTTCAGCAGTACCAATACTTGTTGGTAATACCAAACGTAACTGACCAGACAGCACTTTTTTATCGCGCATCATGTGCTTCATAAAGTCTTCAAAAGACATGCTTTCTGGCGTATGGATTGGTAGTTTCGCATTCTTGAGTATAGAAATAATTCGCTCAAGTTGCTGCTGAGAGATCAGTCCCTGTAATTGAGCTGTTTTAGCTGCCATTACAGTGCCTGACGACACAGCTTCACCATGTAGCCAATTACCATAGCCTAGTTCTGCTTCAATCGCATGACCAAATGTATGACCTAGGTTCAATAACGCTCTGATTCCTGACTCTTTTTCATCTAGAGCCACCACTTCAGCCTTAATTGCACAACAACGAGCAATCGCGGTAATCAGTGCTTCTTCATCAAGTTGATAAAGTTTCTCTAGATTCTGCTCCAACCAATCAAAGAAGGCTTCATCGTAAATGATGCCGTATTTGATCACCTCAGCAATGCCCGCTGCAAACTCACGCTCTGGAAGCGTTGATAAACAGTTGGTATCGATGATCACAGATTTCGGTTGGTAAAAAGCGCCGATCATATTCTTACCAAGAGGATGGTTTACTGCGGTTTTACCACCAACAGAAGAGTCCACTTGAGAAAGAAGGGTCGTCGGGATTTGAATGAAATCAATACCGCGCTGGTAACAAGAGGCAGCAAAACCGACCAAGTCACCGATAACACCACCTCCTAAAGCAATCACCACCACATCGCGGCTGTAATTTCCTTCAAGCATGTAGCTCATCACTGAATTGAACGTTTCAAGGGTTTTGTACTGTTCACCGTCTGGCAGCTCGAGAAGAGATGTCTGACAGCCGACTTGATCCAATAGCGATAAAATTTTATCAGCATAAAGAGGCGCTACTGTCACATTACTGATAACAACAACTTTCTGCTTACCTGATAAAAAAGAAAGGTACGCCGGGTCTTCAAATAACCCGGCGCCAATAGAGATAGGGTAGCTACGCTCAGCTAGATTGACCGTAATCCGTTCCATGGGTTTGCTCTCCGAAAAAATGAACTTAACGTTCTTCTAGCATTTTTACGATCTGGTTGGCTACCACTTTTGCACTTTGGTCGTCAGTACGAACTGTGTAGTCCGCCACTTCTTCGTATAGTGCGTTGCGAGATACAGCTAGATCTTCTAGCACATCACGCGGGTTGTCTGTTTGAAGTAGAGGGCGTTTCTTGTCGCGGTTAGTGCGAGCAAGTTGCTTTTCAATTGTTGTCTCTAGGTATACAACAATGCCTCGTGCAGATAGACGGTTACGGTTTTCTTTGCTCAACACTGAACCACCACCTGTCGCAAGAACAATACCTTGTTCTTCTGTCAGATCATTGATTACAGATTCTTCGCGCTTACGGAAACCTTCTTCGCCCTCAACATCAAAAACCCATGCGATGTCTGCGCCAGTGCGCTCTTCGATCACAGTGTCAGAGTCTAGAAACTCCATATGAAGTTGGGAAGCTAGGTGTCTACCAATTGTACTTTTGCCGGCGCCCATTGGGCCAACAAGAAAAATATTGCGTTTCTCAGCCATGTTTTTAGCAGTAATTTACAACGTTAATTCAATGACATCGCCACAAGGTAGGTCAGTACAAGTACTGAAATTAAAAGGCCCGTGGCACCGATTCCTCACAGATAATTCGTGATAAGACCCGAAATTATCAAGGTTAGGTGCCACTAATGCAACTTTATTTTTAATCTAATTGTTCATTACTGAATCACAACTTTGGGTGTGACAAAAATAAGTAGTTCACTTTTACCCACATTTTCATAGCTGCGACGGAACAATGCGCCCAAAACTGGCAGGTCCCCCAACAGAGGAACTTTATCCACTGTACTGCTCACGCTGTGCTGAAATATCCCGCCAAGCACGACAGTTTCACCATTATTAACAAGCACTTGCGTACCTATTCTTTGCGTATCAATGGCGACCGCTTCACCGGTTCCAGTTTTTACCACTTGCCCTGGCCTATCTTGAGTCACGCTCAAATCCAATACCAAACGATTATCGGGCGTGATCTGCGGTGTCACCTTAAGACTCAACACGGCTTTCTTAAATGCAACCGACGTAGCGCCACTTGAAGATGACTCTAAGTAAGGAATTTCAGTACCTTGCTCAATATAAGCCGGCTTTTTATTGGTGGTGATTAAGCGTGGACTAGAAATGATTTCAGCTTTTGACTCTTGTTGCAGTGCCGACAGTTCAAGATCGAGTAAGGTATCTGAACCCAGTTTGGCCACCTGAAACGCAATACTCGAGGCGTTCGGCGATGTTGCCCCTAAATTGACGTTGAGATAGTCATCAATCACGCTGCTGCCGCTATCGTCGTCATACGGCGTAATCGCTGATGGGTGGTTACCTTCGATTGAGCCACCAACGGTGAAGCTTCCGTTGGTTGAGGAAACGCCCCAGCGCACGCCAAGCTCATCAAGATTACCCTCAGTAACCGTGACAATACGTGCCTCTATCTGTACCTGCTTCACGGGAATGTCTAACGATTCAATGATGCCTCGGATCACGGCAATGTTTTCTTCCAATTCACGAATGAGCAGTGAGTTGGTGCGCTCATCAATGGTAATCGAACCACGATCGGACAACATGCTGACCGCACCTTCACCTCCAATCATGTCAGCGATGTCGGTGGCTTTAGCAAAGTTAATCTTGATGATTTCCGATTTAAGCTCCCCTAACTCCTCTTCTAAGCGCGATTTCTCTAACGCTTGTTGCTCTCGAAGGTCGAGCTCCGCTTTCGGCGCGACCAAGATAACATTGCCATCAACACGCTTATCCAAGCCTTTAACTTGCAAGATAATGTCGAGAACTTGCTGCCAAGGTACGCCATCTAAGCGTAACGTCAGGTTTCCGGCTACCGAATCAGACACCACGAGATTGAAGTCGTTGTAATCGGCAATCAGTTGCAGGACATTTCGTACCGGGATATCCTGGAAGTTAATCGATATCAGCTTGCCCTCTTTCTCTAGAACGCTTTTTTCTTTGGTCGCTTCATCGAGCACCGGTTTGCTGATCACCACCTCAATAAAGCGCCCCTTTAGGTTGTATTCATACTGATAGTCATTGCTAATCGTCGCTAGAAGCCGAGTGCTTGGTGTCTCTTTATAGACTTCAATGCCTTCAACCAAGGTAGCGAAATCCTTCACATCCAGCAGGTAGAGCTTGTCATCATCAACTTGAGTATTGATTAGCTCGATACTTAACCCTTCCTGAGCTCGTTGAACATCCACCACTGCTGTGCTGGTCGCCAGCTCAATAATGATGACGGCGTCTTTATCCTTATTGACCCTAAAATCAATATTCTCCAATTTGTTCGGTAAGCTCTCGGCATGGCTGAGCACGCTAACAACCAACATCACAGACACAGCAAAACCTTGTAGAGCCTTGCTCACTAATCCACTTATTCCTTTAATCATATTTACATCTCATATCCACATCATGTGACATTGGTTTACTTCAGAGCCAGCCTAACGTTGCGCTTATGCCAACAACCTAAGCCATCTGGAAGAGTTTCATTAATCTGAACGTATTGGCTCGTCACCTTAGTAACTCGGCCATTGTTTAAGCCGATAAACTGGCCTTTCTTGACGTTTACCACGTTGCCTTTGGGTGTTTGCACTAAGCCAAACACGCTTGAGCCACTGCCCATCACGCCTCTTAAACGAAGCTTACTCAGCGGGTACTTCTCTAACTTGCCATTACGAGAACGGGCGCTGGGTTGCCAACAGTCTTTCTTAACCAAGGGTTGGTTTTGCACAATGGCTTCTTTAGGCAGTTCAAACGGAGGACGAAAGGCTCGCCGCTGATAAGTAGCGGCCAAAAATTCAGTCGCAGGAACCAGTTGTTCCACCTCTTTTTTCGCTTTGGCCTCAACTTGCACTACAAAGTCTTCTAACGAATCTTCATTCGCTTTACAGCCCGTGAGCACAAGCAATAGTAATGTTGAATAAAACACGCTATTGGGTTTCATCATTAACCTCCGATTTAAACTGGTAGGTATAAGCTCGAACCCTAAAGTGCAGCGTGCTACTTTCTTGACTGACTCGCTGCCAATTCACATCATCAAAGCTAATAATACGCGGCAGCTTGGCGATGGCAGCAGAGAAGTCACCAATCTCGTGATAGTCACCTGTCAGCTCTATATTGAGAGGCAATCGATAGAGAAACTCCTTATTCTGCTTTTGCCCCCAATCGATTCGTGTGAAGGTCAGCGAGTTATCCAAGCCGAGCTCATTCACGGAGGCCAACATGCTCGCTAACTCCTTTTGAACGGGCAGCTGCTCTAATAGATAATCGTAGCGACTGGTTAGTTCATCCAGCTGACTCTGCAATTTAGGCAAGGCTGCAACCTTGTTGGCCTTTATTCGCAAGGTCGTCTTTAAGGTTTGTTCTTGTTGCTTCATCTGTTGCAGTTCATCGTCGAGTGGCAACACATAAAGCCAAGTGCCTACACCTTGGATTAACACTATCAACACCAGAATCACGAGAAGCTGAGGCAGCAATGGCCATTCGGTGATCTCATCAACATCGAGATCTTGCAAGCTCATCCTGTTTTGCCTACTAATCCTATTTTGAAGGTTAGCCATGATGCGCCCCCTTATCTTTTCTGCTCGCGGTTGTGTTTTCTAAAGACACAGGGCTAAACACAAAAGAGACCTTGAAGGTCTGAAACTCTTTATTGAAGCGCTTGCGGTTATGAACGATAGAGTGCATCTCGACCCCTTTCAAAGAATCTGAACGTTCGAGGTTGTCCAACATGGTGGCGAGACGAGCAGTGCTGTCGCTGATGCCCGACATTTCAATCTCCTGACCATTCATCTTTATCTTGTCGACATAGACCCCCTCTGGAATCAGCTCCGGCATCAAGTTCATGAAGTCGGTGGTCTTATTACGGCCAAGCTGCAGCGACTCAACCACATCAAGTCGAGTCAGAATGGCTTTGTGTTCTTGCTCTGCGACTTTCAGTGACTGAATTTGTCGATCAAGCTCAGCGATGTATTGATTGAGATAATTAAGGCGCGCTTGCTGCTTGGCTTGTTGGTCGTGAAAGTAGTTACCGACCGCCCATTGCCCACCAAGCGCAATGATGACGCCAAGAATGACCAGATGGATAAAACGCTTCTTGTGCTGAGCACGAATCTCATCACGCCACGGCAGCAGGTTAATTTGATGCAACATGCTTCTCTCCCTGCCACTTGAGCCCACTCATCGCCATACCCGCCGCGATACCAAAGTGTTGCCAGTCAATCGGCAGTCGGCGTCTCTTGGCGACCTTATTCTCAAATAAAGACAAAGGATTCAATGACTCGCAGCTCAACTGAAAATGGCGTTCTAGCTCTTCGGTTACCATAGGGATGCTGGCGCCCTCGCCCATCAACCAAATCCCTGAGATAGGTTGCTGCGCATTTCCCGATGAATAGAGCTGCAATTGACGCTTGAGCTTCTCAATCAGGTTAACAATGAATTGATGTGTCTCTTCCATAGTACCGAACACGCTCTCGATATCACTCGGGTCATCTGAGCTGCGAAGATCTTGAGTGCCAAAGGCGATGTCTTTATAGAAAGGCGCCGAATTCTGCGGGATAACCCCTAGCGAGGTTTGGTCGATTCCAACATCCACTAGCAACCAGTTTTTCTTATCGGGATACAGGCGCGAGGCCAATTGCCAGATATTAAGTAGCCCATGCGCCTGTGTATCCACCACCACAGGTTTGAAGCCAGCCTTGGTTAATGCATCCGCTCGGCTATCCACAACTTCTTTACGAGTGGCGTATACCTGATAACTGCTTGTCGAACCTTTACCAAATCGTTTGTCTTCCAGCTTTACAAAATCTAAACTCAGCTCCTCGATAGGGAAGGGAGATTGATGGGCGAAGGTTTGATAGATAGAAAACTCTTTTTCTCTGTCTTCTAACTCACTCTCTATTTGCAGTACTTTGCTGATCACCGTGTTATCAGGTACCGAAATGGCGACGTTGCGACAGCCAAAAGGCAGTCCTTTCCTAAGTTCTTTAAGTTTCTTAACAGTTTTCTGATACTCCAAAGTATGGTTAGCTGTAAAAATGTCGTCCGAAATCGGCAGCTCTTTGTATCCCACTAGGGCATACAACTCCCCCACGGGTTTTAGTACCACGGCTTTGATGCTGTGATGATTTATATCTATACCTGTAATTAATGATGAACCCATGTGACCTAGCTCCTGAAGTGCCAAGCATTTCGTTGATTATCTAGGGGTTGTGATTATTAGTTAAATAAGCGTTAATAAACGAAAGCTAAGTTTTTAGCCTAGAGTACAAGGGTTTGCTGCTTATCAGCCTTAACTAATCAGGGATTATCCGGTGAAGTTCATAAAGCGATTATTCATATTTACATTGATTTGCATGATTCTTGGAGTCAGTACAATTTTCGGGTTTTATTTTTACGTAAAACCAGAGTTGCCTGATGTTGCCACTTTGCGCGACGTAGAACTCCAAACGCCGATGCAAGTCTTCAGTCAAGACGGTAAGCTGATCTCTCAATTTGGTGAAAAGCGTCGTAATCCAGTGACTTATGACGAGATTCCTCGCCACTTAGTTGAGGCTCTGATTGCCACCGAAGATAGCCGTTTCTATGAACACCCAGGTATTGACCCAATCGGTATCACACGTGCAGCACTCGTGGTTGCAATGTCGGGTTCAGCCAAACAAGGTGCTAGTACCATTACTCAGCAGCTTGCGCGTAACTTCTTCTTATCTAATGAGAAAAAGATTATGCGTAAGATCAAAGAGATCTTCATTGCGATCCACATTGAGCAACTTCTTAGTAAAGAAGAGATCATGGAGCTTTACGTCAACAAGATCTTCCTTGGTCACCGTTCGTATGGTTTTGGCGCGGCAGCACGTGTTTACTTCGGTAAAGATCTTCCTGATCTCACGCTGAGTGAAATTGCGACCCTTGCGGGTATGCCAAAAGCACCTTCGACAATGAACCCTATTTACTCTGTTGAGCGCGCGACTAACCGTCGTAACGTTGTATTACGTCGTATGTTAGACGAGAAATACATCACTCAAGCAGAATTTGATGAAGCTCGCAGTGAAAAGCTGATCTCGAAGTACCATGGTGCAGAAATTGAACTGAGCGCACCGTATGTTGCAGAAGTTGCACGTGCTTGGATGGTGGAACGCTATGGTGAAGAAGCTTATACATCAGGCATGAAGGTCTACACGACCGTTGATTCGAAACTGCAAAAAGCAGCGAACCAAGCCGCAATTAAGAACCTACTTGGCTACGATGAGCGTCACGGCTACCGTGGTGCTGAAAAAGTATTGTGGCAGACTGCGCAATCAGCGTGGGATCAAGAACAAATCGTTAAACACCTTAAGTCTCAACCAACCTATGGTGACCTAGTCCCTGCTGTTGTTACCGCGGTTGATTCGAAAAGTGCTCAAATTTGGGTTAAGAACCAAGGTGAAGGCACTATCGAATGGCAAGGCATGAACTGGGCGCGTAAATTCCTAACGGATAACCGCCAAGGACCAGCGCCTTCTCAAGCGAAAGAAATTCTGGCTGTTGGTGAACAAATCTGGGTTCGCCATGAAGCCGTTACCGGCGATGAAGTCTCTGAAGAGCCGACAGAAGAGTCAGCGACTGCAGAATCAGAAACACCGATTGTATGGCGACTAAGCCAAGTACCGAATGCGAACACAGCATTTGTTGCAATGAACCCGAACAACGGCGCGGTATTGTCGATGGTCGGTGGCTTTAACTTTGTCCACAACAAGTTCAACCGTGCAACGCAATCTATTCGTCAGGTGGGTTCTGGTATCAAACCCTTTATCTACTCAGCAGCGATTGAGAAAGGCTTAACGCTAGCCTCACTGATCAACGATGCACCGATTAACCAATGGGATAAGAGCCAAGGTACCGCATGGCGACCAAAGAACTCGCCACCGACTTACGTGGGTCCAACTCGTTTACGTATTGGCTTAGCTCAGTCTAAAAACGTAATGGCGGTACGTGTACTGCGCGAAGTAGGCCTAGATGATACTCGTAACTACCTAACTCGATTTGGTTTTGATATTGACGAAGTGCCTCGTTCAGAGACCATTGCTCTGGGTGCGGGTAGCTTAACGCCAATGAAAGTAGCTCAAGGTTACTCAGTATTCGCTAATGGCGGCTACTACGTTGAACCTTTCTACATCAGCCGCATTGAGACACCATTTGGTGAGACTGAATTTGAAGCGACACCAAAAGTGGTTTGTAAAGACGATTGCCAACAGCAAATGACCTCAGACCCAATGGCTGATGAGTTTGCAGAGCAAGATGTGGATGCCAAAGTACAATACGCACCTCAAGTTATCTCTGAACAGAACGCATTCCTTGTTCGTGAAATGATGTACAGCAACATCTGGGGTGGCGGTGATTGGAGCGCAGGTACGGGTTGGAACGGTACAGGTTGGCGTGCACAGCCGTTGAAGCGTCGTGACATTGGCGGAAAAACGGGTACCACCAACGATTCGAAAGATACTTGGTACAGCGGTTACGGCCCTGGCATGGTTGCAACGGTATGGGTTGGTTTTGATAACCACAACCGCAACCTAGGCAGAACCAAAGCGAACTCAAATCTTGGTAAGAACCAAATTACGGGTGCAGAAGCTGGCGCGAAAACAGCAGAACCTGCATGGGTTGATTTCATGGGTACGGCGTTAGCGGGTGTTCCTGCTGAGCGTAAAGAGATTCCTGAGAACATCGTCCGTGTTCGTATCGACCGTGAAACTGGCTTACTGACCAACAAGTTCGATAGCTCATCAATGTTCGAGTACTTCGAGAAAGGCACAGAGCCAACCGAGTACATCACTGAACGTTTCAATGATGACATCTACTCAACCTCATCAGGTGAAGCAGTAGAAGAACTGTTCTAACTAAGGTTTGTAGAACCTAGTAACATGAACCAACAAAAAGGGTTGATATGAATTCATATCAACCCTTTTTATATATCTATATCTGACCAGACTAGGCTCTAAATTCAAGCGCTAAGCCGTCTTCTCCAGTTGAGTTCGAATCGTCTCAGCCAGTTGCTCGAAACGTCCCTTCAATGGAGAGCCCGGACGATAAGCCACGACAATTCGACGTGAAGGTGTTGGATTCACCGCAGGTACGTAACACACACCATCTTTCTGCTTTTCCTTTGGCACCGATAACTGAGGTAGCAAGGTAATGCCCGCCCCCGCCGCGACCATGTTACGCAGCGTTTCTAAGCTGGTTGCCTTAAAGCGCTCGTCATCTTTGGCACCCGCAGCAAAACAGAAACCCAAGGCTTGGTCTCTTAAACAGTGACCGTCACCTAGCGCCAGTACGGTTTGTCCATTTAGCTGCAGCATATCGACAGTGTCTTGTTGAGCCCACTCGTGGTCACATGGAACGGCAACACTTAACGGCTCGTCATACACATCAATCTCTTTAAACACCGCCGTTTCATCAACCGCAGCCAGTACCAAGCAATCAAGCTTGCCGTCTTCAAGTTGACTCACTAACTGATGGGTCTGAGCTTCATGCAGGTAAAGCTCAAGATCTGGGAAGCTCTCTTTAAGATGAGGAACAATCTTAGGCAAGATGTAAGGACCCACGGTTGGAATAAAACCAATGTGCATTGGCCCCGTCATCGCTTCACCGTGTCCACTCGCCATATCTTTAAAAGTTTTCACTTCATTGAGAATACGCTTGGCTTGTTCAACAAGTTGTAACCCTGATTCTGTAAATATTACCTTCCTTGGACTACGCTCGGTTAACTGAAGTCCAATTTCATCTTCGAGTTTGCGTATTTGACCGCTTAGTGTCGGCTGACTGACAAAGCACGCTTCTGCCGCTTTTCGGAAGTGTTTATGCTCTGCGAGCGCCACCAAGTATTCAAAGTCACGAATATTCATGATCAGTCTCTTACCTCAGGTTTTAATAAGAACAAGGGGTTTCATAGAAACATTTAAAAGAAAAATGCTCTTGATAGAATTTACCTATCAAAACCATAACATCAAACGATTAGAGCTATCAAAGAATTTATCTAATAATGGGCTCAACAAAACGAAACAGAGCAACGAAAAACGTTAAGCTCTAATAGAACAAAATTAAAAATACTATTTAAGGAAATCAATATGTTTGCATCTAAAGAAGGTCAATCAATCCCTCAAGTAACATTCCCAACTCGCCAAGGCGATGCATGGGTTAACGTAACGACAGAAGAGCTTTTCAAAGACAAGACAGTTATCGTATTCAGCCTACCAGGTGCGTTTACTCCAACATGTTCTTCAAGCCACCTACCTCGTTACAACGAACTACATTCAGTGTTCAAAGAAAACGGCGTTGATGACATCCTTTGTGTTTCTGTAAACGACACGTTCGTAATGAACGCTTGGAAAGCAGACCAAGAAGCGGAAAACATCACATTCATCCCAGATGGTAACGGTGATTTCACAGACGGCATGGGTATGCTAGTTGAGAAAAACGACATCGGCTTCGGCAAACGTTCATGGCGTTACAGCATGCTGGTTAAAAACGGCGTGGTAGAAAAAATGTTCATCGAAGAAGACGTACCAGGCGACCCGTTCAAGGTTTCTGATGCAGATACTATGCTTAACTACCTTGCTCCTGAGCACAAAGAGCAAGAGTCAATCACAGTATTCACTAAGCCAGGCTGTCCTTTCTGTATGAAAGCAAAACAGAACCTAATCGACAAAGGTCTGAACTACGAAGAAGTGGTTCTAGGTAAAGATGCAACAACAGTAAGCCTACGTGCAATCTCTGGTCGCACTACCGTTCCTCAAGTATTCATCGGTGGCAAACACATCGGTGGTAGTGAAGAACTAGAAACTTTCCTAGGCTAATCGCTTCATCGCCGATATAGGCTTAGAAGTATCAGCTAACCCACCCTCTTGTGGGTTAGCTATTCCAAACACTCTTATCTGAGTTTTGGGAAAAAGAATATAGCTGGTGACTCGCCTGTCTTTTACTAACCTATAGTTAGCAATAAAAGCAGAGTCACAAGCTAAACCTAATAAAACAGAATCACAAAACTGACCCGTTATCCTGACTCTCAAAAAAATCACCAGAGTTGGAGGGGTTCGTTCAAACTAAATTCAGCCATTGCGAGAAAATTATTATGAAACAAGTCAATGTAGATGTAGCAGTTATCGGGGGCGGTACGGCAGGTCTAGGTTCTTACCGCGCTGCAAAAGCACACACTGACAGTGTCGTGATGATTGAAGGCGGCCCTTACGGTACTACCTGTGCTCGCGTTGGTTGTATGCCATCTAAACTGCTTATTGCAGCTGCAGAAAGCGTACACCAAATCGAGAAAGCTCCGGCTTTTGGCGTTCACCCACAAGGCGATATCGTGATTAACGGTCGTGAAGTGATGGAGCGAGTGAAGTTTGAGCGTGACCGTTTTGTTGGTTTTGTTTTAGAAGGCGTTGATGAAATCCCAGAGCAAGACAAGATCTCTGGCTACGCAAAGTTCTTAGATGACAACACACTACAAATTGATGACCACACGGTTGTCACCGCTAAGCGTATTGTTATCGCGACCGGTTCTCGCCCTGCATACCCTGCCGTTTGGAATGAGCTTGGCGATCGCCTGATCATTAACGACGACGTGTTCAGCTGGGATGATTTACCAGAATCGGTTGCGGTATTTGGCCCTGGTGTTATTGGTCTTGAGCTTGGTCAGTCACTGCACCGCTTAGGTGTGAAGACCAAACTGTTCGGTTTGGGTGGTCAAGTTGGCCCAGTAACTGATCCAGAGATCATGGCTTATGCAGATAAAGCTTTCAATGAAGAGTTCTATCTCGATGCCGACGTGAAAATCGAAAGCATGAAGCGCATTACCACTGAATCGGGTGAGCCACGTGTCGAAATCCAGTTCATCAATAAACAAGGTGAATTAGAAACTAACGTCGTTGAATACGTACTGGCAGCAACAGGTCGTCGCCCTAACACTGACAAGCTTGGCTTAGAGAATATCTCTCTAGAGCTTGATGAACGTGGTGTGCCAATCGCAGACCACTACACGCTACAAACATCACTACCATCAATATTTATCGCTGGTGATGCGAGTAACCAACTGCCTCTACTGCATGAAGCAGCAGACCAAGCTCGTATTGCGGGTGACAATGCAGGTCGCTTCCCAGAGATTCGTGCAGGCCTACGCCGCTCTAAAATCTCGGCAGTATTCTCTGACCCGCAAATCGCGATGGTTGGTGAAACCTACAAAGAGATCACCACACGCTTGGGCACATGTGGCTGTTTCGCAACGGGTGAAGTGTCTTTCGAAAACCAAGGTCGTTCTCGAGTGATGCTGCGCAACAAAGGTATTCTGCACGTATACGGCGAGCAAGGTACAGGCCGCTTCCTTGGTGCTGAGATGATGGGACCAAACGCAGAACACTTGGCTCACTTGTTAGCATGGGCACACCAGAACAAGATGACGGTTTCTGAGATGCTAGACATGCCGTTCTACCACCCAGTAATCGAAGAAGGTGTACGAACAGCGCTACGTGACCTGAATGCGAAACTGCACCTAGGTCCAGAGATGGTGAAACACTGTCTGGATTGTGGCCCGGGCTGTTAATCTCAGACTAGCGCCAGTCAATTAGCAGTTAACAAACGTTAGATACTAAAAAGGAAAGCCATTGGCTTTCCTTTTTGTTTTTGGCAACGAGTAAACTATAGATTCCCGATTACGCTCCTTCGTCGCTCTCGGGAATGACAGCAATTTTCATACACGTCTAGGCGAAGCTAACCAGAATAACGGTGCTTTTCAAAACGCGTCTAAACTGAAGCAAATCAAAGTGACGCATCAGCTAAACCAAAACTAAACTCGTCATTCCAGAACCGAGGGACGAGGTATCTGGAATCTCTTGAAGCCATTGCGTCACTAAAAGCTTTAAGCAATTACTTCTCAGCAGCAATCACAGAGATCTCAACAAGTAGCGCTTCGCGAGCCATGTCGCCAGTCACACATGCGCGAGCTGGAGCGTGACCTTCTGGAACCCATGCATCCCAAACTGCGTTCATTTCTTGGAAGTCTTTCATGTCTTTCAAGTAAATCGTTGCTGACAGCATGTGCTCTTTGTCGCTGCCTGCTTGCTCAAGTAGCGCTTCTACTTTATCTAACATGGTTTGAGTTTGTTCAGTGATGTCTTTAGTTGCATCAGCACAAACTTGGCCACATAGGTAGATAGTACCGTTGTGTTTAACAATACGGCTCATACGTTGCTTGGTTTCTTGGCGCTCAATCATCGACTTTCTCTCTCTGTGTCACCGTGATCCAATATCTTGTGACGTGTTATTATCAGGGCAACAAGCATAACGCGAATCAAACCCAAGATGACATGCATTCATTGCAATAAAAGTGAAAAAATCCGTAACAAACTCGGTCGCTGCCAGCGTTGCATGAATCAGCTGATGGTGTTGTCGATTTTGAGTTGGGGAGTATGGTGGCTGTTTTTCAGAGAAGACCCAAAAACCATCAATGCCATCGCGTTGATGATGGCCGCTTTCGCGTTCAGTGGCTTGCTGTCGTTGCATTGGGTCATGAAGTTTGTGGTGCTACCGTTAAAGGGCAAAAAACGTTAGCTGGAAGTCTTTATTGGATAAAGAGTAGTGATTAGAGACAGGGCTAAACAATCCGATAATTCATCATAATTTTCGAGCTATTGTCATTTCCCGAACAGCAGATAGAAAAAAGCCCCAGAACCAATCGATTCTAGGGCTTTCTTAGAAAATTCTAAGAAAAAGCAGTGGTACTTTAATAGACCGGGCTTTTCTTAGTTTGTTCCCAAAAAAGATCAGATTTTTGATCTTTTTTTTAGGAGTTATAAAATCAATGCCTTATGCAACATTAACCTTAGCAATTATCTGCTCTACCAAGTTCACTTCCAATGCCACTTCATCACACGCATGTTGACGAGGACACTGGTCACAATCTTTCAGTACCTTCTCAGGCAGCAGAGATTTCGATGTTGGTAAGAAATCATGCTTCATAAAGAACTCTGGAGTACGAGTCAGCACAAACACCTTCTTGATGGCCATTTGTCGCGCTTTCTCAACCAAGTGCTGCACAATTGCGGTACCCTGCCCTTGACCTTGCCAGCCAGCTTCGACACCCAGTGAACGGATTTCCGCTAGGCCAGAGTCATACACATAGAGTGATGCACAACCTGTCACCTCACCATGATGCTCTGCGACCGCAAACGAGCCAATATCACGCACCAGTTCATTACGAGAACGAGGTAGGTTTTCACCCATGTTCGCCCAGTAAGCGACCATACCTTCCAACGCTTCAATATCGGTCAGACGAGCAGGACGAACCTTGACGATGGACGTATCACGCTGTGATAAACGTTTCTCAGCTTGGTCAACCGCGTAAGCCACTTGCTGTGGAGATACACCGCCTAGCGCGCTACGTTTTTCAAGACACGATTCAATGGTCAGGATGTCATACACATCTTCCTCAATCACCTCAGAGAACTCTTTCATCTCTGCGATGGTTAATTCTTCTAATGCACAGCCTTTAGCAATCGCCGCCACTACCGTCACACCAACAATATGGTGAGCTTCACGGAAAGGAATCCCTTTCGCTACTAGGTAATCAGCCAATTCAGTTGAGTTCGCGTAGCCTTGTTTCGCGGCTTCAAGTGTACGTTCGCCGTTCACTTTAATGCCGTCAAAACAGAGTGCTGCCATTTCCATACAATCATTCCAAGTATCTAAAGCGTCGAACAGACCTTCTTTATCTTCTTGCATGTCTTTGTTGTACGCCAAAGGCAGAGCTTTTACTGTCATCATCATTGCCGCTAATGAACCGTAAACACGGCCAGTTTTGCCACGGATAAGCTCTAGCGCATCTGGGTTTTTCTTTTGTGGCATCAGAGATGAACCTGACGTCACGGTATCCGCTAACTCGATGAAGTTTGATTCACCTGAGTTGTAGAAAATCATATCTTCTGCAAGACGCGAAAGGTGAAGCATAGAGATAGAAGCAATCGACATTAGCTCCATCACATGGTCGCGGTCAGAAACTGAATCTAGAGAGTTGCGCGTTGCACGACGGAAACCTAAGTTGTGAGCTAACTCTTCACGGTCCATCGGGTAAGCTGTTCCAGCAAGGGCACCAGAACCCAGCGGACATGTGTCTAGACGCTTAATCGCATCATTCAAACGTGAATAATCACGCTCAAGCATTTCAACGTAAGCCAAGCACCAGTGAGCAAAAGTTACCGGCTGAGCACGTTGTAAGTGAGTGTAGCCAGGAAGCACGGTTTCTTGATGCTGAGAAGCAACGTTCACCATTTGGCTTTGTAGGCGATCCAATGCCAGTAGCAGTTGGTTACCTTGCTGACGACACCATAGTTTCAGGTCTGTCGCCACTTGGTCGTTACGAGAACGGCCAGTGTGAAGTTTTTTGCCCAAGTCACCGACTTTGCCGATAAGTTGCTGCTCAACCCAGCTGTGAATATCTTCTGCATCAGAACGTAGAATCTGTTCAGGATCTTCCATCACCTCAAGTTTTAGCTCATTCAGCGCTAACTCAAGCTTCTGTTGCTCTTCTTCTGTTAATACGTTGACCGACAGTAGAGCTTTAGACCAGGCAATTGAGCCCACAATGTCTTGCTCAGCCAATCGGTAATCAAAACGAAGAGAATCGTTAAAATCTTTGAACCGGGTGTCTGCTGCTTGGGTAAATCTACCGCCCCATAATGCCATTGTGTATCTCCTAATTGCACAGTGCTCACTGTTTTTGCAAATGATAATTCTGATTAAGATTCAGTATTTTTCTGATGGTTTAAACTTACGGCAATTCAAAATGAAAATAAAGTATTAATTCATTATTTTCACATATTTATTCACCAACAGTTCAATCCATTGATTATTTTTAGCGTGGAGCGCGAATTATATGCCATCCGATAGGAAAAACCGAAGCTGATTTATTAGGCAAATAGAAAGTAAAAAGCCCACTCACTAATCAATAGTGAATGGGCTTTGCATAATAATGTCTGTTTACTAACCTTCAATCTTTCATCAAAGGCTAGCTCACTAACTCATTGTTAGGATTACTTTTGGCTATTCAAAGCACGGATACGGCTTGATAGCGAGTAAAGGCGGATGAAGCCTTCAGCATGGCTTTGGTCGTAAACTTCATCTTCACCAAAGGTTGCAAACTCTTCTGAGTACAGGCTGTTGTCAGAACGCTTCTGAGTCACCGTTGCATGGCCTTTGTAAAGCTTGATAACCACTTCACCATTCACGTCTTGTGCTAGCTCTTCTGTCGCGGCAAGGATTGACTTACATAGTGGAGTGAACCAACGACCATCGTATACAAGGTGAGAAGCCTTAACACCGAGCTCTTCACGGAATTCGAATGCCGCTTTATCAAGAACCAGTTGCTCTACTGCACGCAGTGCTTCCATCATGATTGTGCCACCCGGAGTTTCGTAACAACCACGAGACTTCATGCCAACAAGACGGTTCTCTACGATATCGATACGACCAACACCGTGCTTAGCTCCTTTTTCGTTTAGGTAAACCAGTGCGTTGTATGGCGTCATTGTTTCGCCATCAACCGCAACCACTTCGCCTTTTTCAACTTTAAGCGTCACTGTTTCAGATTCGTTTGGCGCTTGCTCAGGGTCTACCGTCCAAGCCCAGCAATCTTCGTTAGGTGCATTCCATGTGTTTTCTAGAACGCCGCCTTCTGTTGAGATGTGCCATGCGTTTGCATCACGCGAGTAAATCTTAGTAAGAGAAGCCGTACAAGGGATGTTACGCTCAGCCAGGTAATCTAGACACTCTTCACGACTCACTAGATCCCATTCACGCCATGGTGCAATTACGTGTAGATCAGGTGCTAGTGCAGCAAATGCGCCTTCAAAACGAACTTGGTCATTACCTTTACCAGTACAGCCGTGACACAGTGCGTCTGCACCTACTTTACGTGCGACTTCAACCTGTGCTTTCGCGATGATTGGACGCGCCATCGACGTACCTAGTAGGTATTTACCTTCGTAGTAAGCGCCCGTTTTCAGCGTTGGGTAGATGTAGTCAGCAACCATCTCTTCTTTAAGGTCTGCGATGTAACACTCAGATGCACCAGAAGCTTTTGCTTTCTCTTCGATACCAATCAACTCTTCGTCGCCTTGACCAACATCCGCAACAAACGCAACCACTTCACAGTCATAGTTCTCTTTCAACCATGGAATGATTACTGATGTGTCTAGACCGCCAGAGTAGGCTACTACAACTTTCTTTACGTTAACTTTGCTCATTTTCTTTCTCCTAGTTTCCATACTGCACATGGCGGTCAGCGTTGGAAATGACTTCATAATTATATGTTTATTTAATTTGTCTAAATTCTTTAAGTAGTGACTCGTTGTGAGACCTACTGAGGTAAAAACTGTGTTCCTATGCTTTTACCTGAAAACAGTTGTGTTAGCTTTTCTGGGTATCGCCAAGTGGCAACTTCGATTGGTCGTCCAAGGTCGTTAGCGGCTTCTAGTGCAGCTTGAACCTTAACGATCATGCCGTCGGTAATCACTTTGCCGGCAATAAGGTCATCGGCTTGCTGTTGATTAAGACTTGGAATGAGGTGGCCTTTGCCATCCAACACACCACTTACATCAGAAAGCAGTACCAGTTCAGCATCAAGTGCGCCCGCAACGGCAACCGCAGCTTGGTCGGCATTGACGTTCATCAGTTGACCTTGCTCAGTAAGACCAATTGAGCTAATGATTGGCAGTGCGCCCGCATTAAGAATCGCTTGCAGAACGGTTGAGTCGCCCGGCTCCGCTTTTCCTACCGCGCCCAGTTCAGGGTTCAGTTCGCTCACTTTGCATAAACCACCGTCTGCTAGGCTTAAACCAACGGCATTGATACCGTCTTTAATTGCCTGACCTTGAAGTAGTTTGTTGGCCGTGCCCGCTAGTGCACCAGCGATCACAGGGATCTGATCATAAGGAGTAACACGTAGCCCTTCTTTCTTAACGGTTTCTAGATTCAACTTATTCATCAAATCATCAACAAGGTAACCGCCACCGTGAACAATCACGATTGGTCGTTGTGCCTGTTGTTGGTAAGCAGAGATAGCACCAAATAACTTGCTAAGTGTTTCACCACAAGATAGCGCAGCGCCACCTAACTTTATGATTAATGGTTGATTATTAAGGCTCATATCTAGATTTCCTTACACTAACGCAGTTAATGGCGCAAAACCATAACGTAAATTTAAACACTGCATCGCTTGGCTAGATGCACCCTTTAATAAGTTATCAATCGCTGAAACAACGATGATGTGTTGACCTTGAACCTTCCAACCTAAGTCGCAGAAAGGCGTCTGCTCTACATCTTGAATTCTTGGCAGTGTCTCTTCGAGTAGTCTCACTGCTGGTTTACCTTGGTAAGCTTGTTCAAAGGCATCTTGTATCTGTTGTTCTGTCACGCCTTCAGCCAGTTTCATGGTGATGGTCGCTAAAATACCGCGCTTAAAGTTGCCGAGGTGTGGAGTGAAAATCACATCACATCCTAAATGTGCAGCCATTTCAGGTTGATGACGGTGATTGAAGACGCCATAAGCTTGCAGGCTTACTTCGCAGAAGCTGTTAACCATCGTCGCCTTGCGGCCTGCACCAGTCACACCGCTAGTCGCGTTAATCACTGGCCATTGGTTTTCATCCAGTAACTTGGCCTCAACCAAAGGTTTAATCGCCAGTTGTGATGCCGTTGGGTAACAACCCGCGACAGCGACAAGCTGAGCTTCTTTAATTTCTTGTTCGTTCCATTCCGCTAAACCGTAAGCCGCTTTGTCTAGCCATTGTTCGTGTTGATGTTCAAAACCGTAAAACTCTTGATAGAAGTTTTCGCCTTTAACTCTGAATGCACCCGATAGGTCGAAGACTTGGCAATCGTTCTCTAGAAAAATTGGCGCTAGGTCGTGACTGACTTCGTGTGCCGTTGCTAAGAAAATTACATCAGATTGTTTAGCTACTTCTTCCGGATTTGTTAAAGGTTGTACTGGCATATCAATCAAACCAGCTAACTTACCGTGCAGTGCCGCAATAGGTTTACCTGCGTCTACACTATTGGCTGAGACATATAAACCTGATAGCGTGAGCTCAGGGTGTCTGTTTATCATTAGAGCCAGTTCTGCTCCTGTGTAGCCGCTTGCGCCAATGATCGTGGTTTTCAACATCTCAACACATCCATTTTTGAGGTAAGTTACATTTCAAATTTGACTATTCATACTTAATTTTTAGCTTTATTTGATTTCTTATGCATTAAATATGATTTAATATGTGTTTTACCGACTTATGGTTTTCCTGTCAATAGTAGAAGTGAAGTTATTATGCAATTACCGAGTTTTCTTGAGGTCTACAAAGGCCTAATTTCCACAGACTCTATTAGCTCGACCGATCCAAGCTGGGATCATGGCAACGAGAAAGTGATCGAAAAAATGGCTCAATGGTTTAAAGACGTAGGCTTTAGCGTTGAAGTCGTGGAAGTCGAACCCGGCAAGCATAATATGGTCGCTAAGATGGGATCGGGCGAAGGTGGCTTGCTACTCGCAGGACACAGCGACACAGTGCCATTTGATGAAGGACGTTGGAACTTCGACCCTCACGCACTAACAGAACACAACAATCGCTTCTATGGATTAGGCACAGCCGATATGAAAGGCTTTTTCGCTTTCGTTTATGAAGCGGCAAAGAAGATGGATTGGAGCAAACAGACCAAGCCGCTATATGTATTGGCAACCTGTGACGAAGAGACCACCATGCTGGGTGCGCGTCATTTCACTGAAAATGCACCGTTTAAACCGGATTACTGCATTATTGGTGAGCCAACCAGCCTTGTGCCGATTCGTGGCCATAAAGGCCATGTTGCTAACGCTGTGCGAGTAACGGGTAAATCAGGTCACTCTTCTGATCCTGCATTAGGTGTCAACGCCATCGAGATCATGCATGAAGTGTTGTTCGCTTTAATGCAACTGCGTGACAAGCTAGTCAAAGAGTATCACCACCCGGGTTTCGCAATTCCAAGCCCCACTCTAAACCTTGGCCATATTCACGGTGGCGACAGCGCGAACCGTATCTGTGGTTGCTGTGAGCTGCACTACGATGTACGTCCTTTACCGGGTATCAGCTTAGATGGTTTGGATAACATGCTGCGCAGCGCACTCAAAGAAGTAGAAGCAAAATGGCCGGGCAGAATTGAGATTACGCCACTGCACGAACCTATCCCGGGTTACGAGTGCCAACATGACCATCCATTTATCGGTGGCATGGAATCAGTTTGCGAAACTGAATCACAAACCGTGAACTACTGTACAGAAGCACCTTTCCTTCAAGAACTTTGCCCAACCTTAGTGCTGGGTCCAGGCTCAATCGACCAAGCTCACCAACCAGATGAGTTCCTAAGCTTCGATTTTATCGATCCAACGATTGATGTTCTGAGTAAGTCGATCCGCAAATATTGTTTCTAGTTATTACTTTTCTTCCAATATTTTCGTATAAAAGCTACCCGAAAAGGTGGCTTTTATTCTGTTATCCCAGACACAGCCTGATCTTGTAATTAAATTTCACTTTAATTCCGAACTATTGGGAAATTTACTTCTCCCGCATTTCGAAAACTAATAATTGCAAACTTAGAATGCTTTATTTGACTAGATACAGCACTTTTCGCTAGATTGTGTACTTAACAAGGAACAATGGATGTAATTTTTTTACGAGGCAGGATGACAATGAACGAGAAATACGCCGCTCTCAAGAGTAACGTAAGCATGCTGGGACGCTTGCTAGGTAACACAATCCAAGATGCACATGGTGACGTTATCTTAGAGAAAGTGGAGACTATCCGTAAACTTTCCAAATCCGCCCGCGCAGGCAACAAAGCTGACCGTGACAGCCTAGTTGAAGAAATCAAAAACCTGCCGAACGAACAACTCACTCCTGTTGCTCGTGCATTTAACCAATTTCTCAACCTCACCAACATGGCAGAGCAGTACCACACCATCTCTCGCCACTGTGAGGAGCATGTTTGTGAACCAGACGTGCTGCAATCTCTATTTTCCAAATTAAACCAGAATGACATCAGCAAGCTAGACGCGGCTCAAGCCGTTCGCGACCTGAACATTGAACTCGTTCTGACTGCACACCCAACAGAAATCACTCGTCGCACCATGATCAACAAGCTAGTTAAGATCAACGAGTGTCTGTCTAAATTAGAATTAAGCGACCTATCACACAAAGAGCGCGTGAAAACCGAACGCCGCTTAGAGCAACTGATCGCTCAAGGTTGGCACTCAGATGTGATTCGTCAGCAACGCCCTACGCCACTTGATGAAGCGAAATGGGGCTTTGCGGTTGTTGAAAACTCACTTTGGGAAGCTGTACCAGATTTCCTACGTGAAATGGACGGCCGACTAAAAGGCTACCTTGGTGAAGGTCTACCAATTGATGCGCGCCCGGTACACTTCTCATCTTGGATGGGCGGTGATCGCGATGGTAACCCATTCGTAACGCACACCATCACTAAGGAAGTTCTGCGCCTATCTCGCTGGAAAGCCGCTGACCTTTACCTAGGTGACGTAAACGAGCTGATTACCGAACTATCGATGACTAAGTGTAATGATGCCGTTCGTGAACTAGCGGGTGATGAGCATGAAGCTTACCGAGCAATCCTAAAGAGCCTACGTACTCTGCTGAACAACACGTTAGAAGTGCTGGATGCAAAATTGCATGACACAGAGGTTCCGAAGAAAGAAACACTACAGAACATCGAGCAACTTTGGACACCGCTTTACGCATGTTACCAATCGCTGCACGAATGTGGCATGGGCGTAATCGCAGACGGTTCTCTGCTTGATACTCTGCGCCGCCTAAAAGCGTTCGGTGTACACCTAGTTCGTCTCGATGTTCGTCAAGAAAGTACTCGTCACTCAGATGTACTGTCTGAACTGACTCGCTACCTAGGCATTGGCGACTACGACCAATGGAACGAGCAAGACAAGATTGCTTTCTTAACCAATGAATTAAGCTCTAAGCGTCCGCTTCTTCCTCGCGATTGGGAGCCATCTGAACAGGTTAAAGAGGTTTTAGACACCTGCAAGGTTATTGCTGCTCAACCTCGTGAAGCCTTCGGTGCTTACGTAATTTCTATGGCTCGTACTGCATCAGATGTACTGGCTGTTCACTTACTACTGCAAGAATGTGGCTGCCCATACCGCATGGACGTATGTCCGCTGTTCGAAACGCTAGACGACTTGAACAACTCAGAAGCAGTAATGAAACAGCTAATGAGCATCGACTTGTACCGTGGCTTTATCCAGAACCACCAAATGGTGATGATCGGATACTCTGACTCAGCGAAAGATGCGGGCGTAATGTCTGCTGGTTGGGCTCAATATGATGCAATGGACAAACTGGTTAAGGTTTGTGATGAAGAAGGCATTGAACTGACTCTATTCCACGGTCGTGGCGGTACGGTTGGTCGTGGTGGTGCTCCGGCGCACGCTGCTCTTCTTTCTCAGCCACCTAAGAGCTTGAAAGGCGGTTTACGTGTAACAGAGCAAGGCGAAATGATCCGCTTTAAACTTGGCTTGCCAGACGTTGCTGTAAACAGCTTCAACCTTTACGCAAGCGCGATTCTAGAGGCGAACCTTCTGCCGCCACCTGAGCCAAAACAAGAGTGGCGCGACCTAATGGAAGTGCTATCTCAAGTATCTTGTGAGGCTTACCGCAACGTGGTTCGTGGCGAAGAGAAATTCGTACCTTACTTCCGTCAAGCGACACCTGAACTGGAGCTAGGTAAACTGCCTCTTGGCTCTCGCCCTG
This sequence comes from Vibrio sp. 10N.261.51.C6, assembly GCF_041471785.1. NCBI lineage: Bacteria > Pseudomonadati > Pseudomonadota > Gammaproteobacteria > Vibrionales > Vibrionaceae > Vibrio > Vibrio sp. 10N.261.51.C6. The sequence continues at coordinate 46,927 of NZ_JBFRPB010000007.1, forward strand.
CGAAACGTAACCCGAACGGCGGCGTAGAAAGCCTACGTGCGATTCCATGGATCTTCTCTTGGAGCCAAAACCGTTTGGTACTGCCTGCATGGTTAGGCGCTGGTGAAGCGATTCAGTACTCTGTAGATCAAGGCCATCAAGCCCTGCTCGAAGAGATGTGTCGCGAGTGGCCGTTCTTCTCTACCCGTCTCGGTATGTTGGAAATGGTGTACTCGAAGTGCAACATGGAAATCGCTAAGTACTACGACCAACGCCTTGTTGACGAAGAGCTATTACCATTAGGTGAGTTACTGCGTGAACAGCTGCAAAAAGACATCAAAGCCGTGCTAAATGTTGAGAACAACGAGAACCTAATGCAGAGCGACCCTTGGGGACTTGAGTCAATCCGCCTACGTAACATCTACGTTGAGCCACTAAACATGCTTCAAGCTGAACTGCTTTACCGTACTCGTAAGTGTGAAACACCACCAGCAGAGCTTGAAGAAGCGCTAATGGTGACGATTGCAGGCATTGCAGCAGGCATGCGAAACACTGGTTAATTAGTGATTCCTACCATTCAACAGACAAAAGGTCGCCTAGTGCGACCTTTTTATTTCACAAAATAAGCAATACTGAGTTTTTTGTCAGTTTTTTGGGTTATTTTGTCCATGTATTCTACTTTATGCTTATTATTTAGATATACTACTGCTCCGCTGCGGAAACACTCCAAAAAATAATCTGCAGCATCTTGACCAATAAACTGGTCAACCTAGGTGATAAACGGCTTTGTAAGGTGACATAACCAACCGATGAGTTGGTGCTACTTAGACATAACCAATATAACGTGCCATTAGAAGCACACTTGTTGTTTAAGTATTTGTTTACTGTTTACCATTTGGATTTCAGACATGTCATTACCACACGTAATTCTAACCGTTTTAAGTACACGCGATGCTACTGGTTACGATATCACAAAAGAATTCTCCGCAAGCATTGGTTACTTCTGGAAAGCTAGCCATCAACAAGTTTACCGCGAGCTAAATAAAATGGCTCAGAACGACCAGGTAACTTGCGTGCTTGAGCCTCAAGAAGGCAAACCTGATCGTAAAGTTTACTCTATCACTGATGCTGGCCGTGGCGCGCTAGGTGAATGGTTTGAACAACCAACTGCACACCCAACCGTTCGTGACGAGTTCTCAGCTAAGCTAATGGCTTGTGCTGTACAACCTTCTGACGCTTACCGTGTACAACTTGCTGAGCTAGTAGAAGAGTCTCGCAAACTGGTTTCTCACTACCGTGAAATCGAAGCAGCTTACTACGCAACGCCATCGACACTAGACAAGCAAGCACGCCTTGAGCGTCTAACACTTCGTCGTAACCTACTTATCCGTGAAGCATGGATTGTATGGGCTGAAGAAGTACTGCTTGAACTTGGCGCTCTAGCTTAAGTTAAGCTAGAAAAGCAAAAGGCTTGAACTCTATGAGTCCAAGCCTTTTTTGTATCTATATGATTTGAAATGTTACTGCCAGAGGCTTTTTACAAGTGCTTAGGCTTTACTTCTTAGACTTTTCTTACAGCGCAGCGACTTGCGGACGAACACCTAGCGTATGGCAAAGTGCATAAGTCATTTCTGCACGGTTTAGCGTGTAGAAGTGGAAATCTTTCACACCTTCACGGCTCAGTGTACGAACCATATCAATTGCTTGGCTAGCACCAACAAGCTGACGAGTCGTTGGATCATCATCCAAACCTTCAAACTGCTTCGCCATCCAGCCCGGTACTTTTACGTTGTTCATCGCAGCAAAGCGAGATGCTTGCTTGAAGTTAGAAACCGGCAGAATGCCCGGTACAATCTCAACATCAACGCCAGCCGCTACACAGCGGTCACGAAAGCGTAGGTAGCTCTCTACATCAAAGAAGAACTGAGTGATGGCACGGTTGGCACCCGCATCCACTTTACGCTTTAGGTTAATAAGATCAGATTGAGCGCTTTTTGCTTCAGGGTGAACCTCAGGGAATGCCGCTACTGAGATATCAAAATCGTGGCGAGATTTAAGTAGCTCGACTAGGTCAGATGCGTACATCTCTGGCGCGCCGCCGCCTGCTGGAATATCACCACGTAGCGCAACAATACTCTCGATACCATTTGCCCAGTAATCGTCGGCAATTTGAATCAGCTCTTCACGGCTTGCATCAATACACGTTAGGTGCGGTGCAGCCACTAGGCCGGTTTGGTTTTTAATTTCTTTAATGATTGAGTGGGTACGGTCACGTTCACCCGAGTTTGCACCGTAAGTTACCGATACAAATTTTGGTTGAAGTGTTTTAAGGCGGTGAACAGAGTTCCACAGGGTCTCTTCCATCTTCTCACTGCTCGGTGGAAAAAACTCAAATGACACATTGATGTTGTCAGAAAGCTCAGCGATATTCTGATTTAAAGCGTCGATATGACTAGCGTGTGTGTATCCCATCTTACTCTCCCTGTGGCAAAAGCAACCACTAAAAACTCAAATCCTTAAACGACGTTTAGACGTCTATATGTCTGTAGAATGTATTGAATACGATTTAATGTCAACAGATCCATTATGAATTTTTCTCAAGTAGATCGTGAGTAAAACTCAAGTCGTTAGATGGGTCGCAAAGCAGAAATAATGTAGAAAAAAGGCTGAAAAACACATCGTGCTTTCAGCCTTATTTATCTTAGTGAATAGTATGCCATTTACGTACTAAAACAATTGATCTGAGTTTCAAACCAACCGATATGAGTATCAGAACAGGCTAGACATTCTGTTTAAATCAGATTGAATTGCACCTGCCGTTACTTCACGACCGGCACCTGGGCCACGAATAACCAATGGATTATCTTTGTACCATTTGCTCTCAATCGCAAAGATGTTGTCGCAAGGCAACAAGTTCGCCAGAGCATGTTCTTTAGACAGTGCTTCAACGCCTACGGTTGCCTTACCGTTCTTCTCCAAACGCGCTACGTAACGCAGAACTTTCTGTTGAGAGTGCGCTTTCTCTAAACGCTCAGCCAGCTCTTCGCTCAGTACAGAAGCTTTGTCGAAGAAGTCATCCACAGATAGATCTTGCAGCTCTGCAGGTACCAGTGATTCCACTTTTACGTTTTCAGGTTCGATATCCAAACCAGATTCACGCGCCAGAATCACCAGCTTACGCATCACGTCTGAGCCATCTAGGTCAGCACGAGGGTCAGGTTCCGTAAGGCCTTGTTGCCATGCTAAGTCAACCAACTCGCTGAACGGCACGGTGCCATCAAACTGTTGGAACAACCAAGACAACGTGCCCGAGAAAATGCCAGACAACGCAATGATGTCATCGCCACTTTCACGTAGGTCACGTACCGTGTGGTTAATCGGCAATCCAGCACCCACTGTCGCGTTGTACAACCAATGACGGCTGATCTTAGCGAAAGCATCTTGTACTTGATGGTAATACTCGCTCGATGCAGAACCTGCCACCTTGTTCGCCGAGATTAGGTGAATACCTTGTTGTGCGATTTGCAGATACTTTGCTGCAAGCACTGGGCTCGCAGTCACATCCAGAACCACTGCTTCGTCATAACCTTGAATAGAGCCCAAACGCTCTAACCAGTCGTTACCATTGTTAGCAATAGCTTCGTCGTCAAAGCGCTTACCTACCGAAGTCGCATCAATGCCTTGATCGTCAAACCAATAGGTTTGGCTATCAACCACGGCAACCAATTCAAAGTTCATTCCACGGCGCTTTTCAAGTTCCGCTTTTTGCTCAGCAAACAGGCTTAACCAGCTTGAACCAATATTGCCCTTACCACACAAGGCAATCGCAACACGCTTCTGCGCTTGGAACAGTTGAGAATGAATGCCTTTCACTAGACTTGATGTTTCACTCTTACGAATCACAGCCACCAAGCTTAAGCCTGAGTTCGCTTCTGAGATGAACTCAACCGGCGAGCTCTTAAGCTGCTGGTAGAAACCGTAGCAATGGTTAGGGTTCTTAGTCACACCCGCACCCACTGCAGCAATCAGAGAGAAACCTTCTTTTAGCTTAATTTCCGCTTCAATCGCATGGTCTTGGAGATATTCTAATGCACCACCAGCGATCTCTTCTGTGTAGGCAAGACGCAAACAGTGTTGATCCGGTTCAAGCTCATAAGCAAGCGGCTCAAGTTGAGCACGCTTAAGCCCTTCAAGCACTTCACTCTCTAGACGGTCGAAATCATGGCCGTGACCAAAGGTCAGTTGCACGATAAGCACTTCATCCAAAGAGGTAATGATTTTTGCGCCACGACCCGATGCCAGTACACGCTCTATCTGTGTAGAGCCCGCCTCCGGCTGATAGCTGCAGCGTAAGCTGAGATCCATAGCACTTTGAGCCACAGGCTGTAGCGTTCGGCTGTGAAGCACTGGAGCGGCAAGACGAGCCAATTCGCTGGCTTCATCAAGGCGAAGTAGAGGCAATAGACACGCATCTGAAACCAGACGAGGGTCAGCGCTGTAAACGCCTGCCACATCACTCCAAATCGTCACGCGTTCAACTTCAGCCAAAGCACCAATCACGGTTGCTGAGTAATCCGAACCGTTACGGCCAAGCAATACCGTTTCACCCTCGCAGTTCTGAGCCATAAAGCCGGTAATCACCACGCGGCAATGTGCATGCTGCGCCAAGGCTTCTTTGATCAGAGGGTAAGAACGTGCGCGGTCGACTTCAGGCTGAGCGCCCACTTCTGCACGTAAAAAAGCACGCGCATCTTGAGCAACGGCTTGTAAATCATGCTGGCACAACAAAGCCGCGAGTAGACGTGAAGACCAAACCTCACCGTGTCCAAGCACTTTTGCTTTTTGTGCTTCGCTCAAGGGAGCCGTTAGCTCACCCAAAGCGGTAAATTCTTGTTGAATGGTTGAAGTAAGTTGTGCGGCTGATTCACCCTCAAGCAGTGCTTCAATCAGATCGAGTTGGAACTGACGAAGTGCTTGTAGGCATTCATGGGCAATACGACCATCTTTGTCGAGCGCTTCAACAAATTCAATCAAACGGTTGGTTGTTTTGCCTGCTGCCGATACCACCACCAAATCAGATGCTAATGAGTATTCTCTAAGAATGTTGACCACGCGTTGGTAACATTCAGGATTCGCTAAACTGCTGCCACCAAATTTATGTAGCTGGCGAAAGGTTGCCATTATTAACCCTCCCCTTCAGCGATAAAGCGCTGTGTTCTTTCAAACGCTTGCTTGAGGTCATCGATTAGGTCTTCTGCATCTTCAAGGCCAACAGATAGACGCAGTAGTTGCTGAGAAACACCCGCTTCTGCTAAGGCTTCTTCACCCATCGCGCGGTGAGTCATCGACGCAGGGTGACAAATCAGGCTTTCAACACCGCCCAATGATTCTGCCAAAGAAAACAGCTCTAACTTATCAACAAAGTATTTAAGCGCCTCGAATGAGCCCGCAAACTCAAAACTGAGCATGGAACCAAAGCCCGATTGCTGTTTCTTCGCGATATCATGACCCGGATGTTCAGGAAGGCTTGGGTGGTAAATAGTGCCAACAAGATCTTGTTGCTGCAGAGACGCTAGAATTTCACGTGAGCTTTCTTCGTGAACTCGCATACGCGCACCTAGCGTACGAATACCACGTAAAGTCATGTAGCTATCAAATGGTGTGCCGGTCGCACCAATACAGTTGCCCCACCATGCTAACTCTTCAGCGTGTTCTTCTGTCTTAGTGACCACAACGCCACCAATAACATCTGAGTGTCCATTGATGTACTTAGTGGTTGAGTGGATAACAAAATCAGCACCCAGCTCTAAAGGCTTTTGGAACACAGGTGTCAAAAACGTGTTGTCGACAGCAACCAGAGCACCAACCTCTTTCGCTTTACGGCAAGTTTCTGCAATATCAACCACGCGAACCAGTGGATTCGATGGGGTTTCAATTAAGATCAACTTTGGCTTAAGCGCGAGCGCCGCATCCAGCGCTGCTTGATCCGATTGATCAACGAACAGAACTTTGAAGTCACCTTTTAGCGAGCGAGTGTTAAACAGACGGTAAGTACCGCCGTAGCAATCGTGCGGTGCAATAATAAGATCATCGCCGCCTAAGAAAGCCGAAACCCATAAGTTAAGCGCCGAAGTACCACAGTTAGTCACAACCGCGCCTTTGCCTGATTCAAGCTCAAACAGTGCCGTCTCTAATAAACCGCGGTTTGGGTTACCAGAACGGGTGTAATCGTACTTTGGCACTTCACCAAAAGCGGGAAACCCATAGTTAGTCGAAAGATAAATGGGTGGGACAACGGCATGGTGTTGCGTGTCTGACTCGATACCAGTACGTACTGCGATTGTTGCTGGCTTCCGGCTGCTCATAGGTGCTTCCTTACAAGTTTTGCGTCTGAGAATCACAGCGGCTTGTCGGCATTTTGCGGCTGTGTTAGATATATGTTATTCACTTTACTTTCATAAACGTGAGACGTCAACACTTCTAGACGTCTATATGTCTTTGCTTATGGCAGTAAATCCCGCTAAAATCACCACTATTAATTTATTCTAACAACTAAAGTGATGAAGGTACGCAATGGCCGACTGGAATGGTGAATACATAAGCCCATATGCTGAGCATGGAAAGAAAAGCGAACAAGTAAAGAAAATTACAGTTTCTATCCCTCTAAAAGTGTTAAAGGTTCTTACTGACGAGCGTACTCGCCGCCAGATTAATAACCTACGCCATGCAACAAACAGTGAGCTACTGTGCGAAGCCTTTCTACATGCGTACACAGGCCAACCACTACCAACGGATGAAGACCTTCGTAAAGACCGCCCAGACGATATTCCTGCTGAAGTGAAAAAGCTGATGACAGAGATGGGTATCGAGTTCGAAGCGTTTGACGAAGAATAAAAACAACTCAGTCACTGCCTTCATTATTGATTCGCTCTAGCTGAACCTTATTTATCACATCGCGCATAGCTTTTTATGATTGCGCTGTGAATGATAGACATAAAAAAACCGACTCCAGATGAGTCGGTTTTTTATTATTCTTTTTGGCTCAATAGAGCAACAGCTATTAAACTATTACGCTATTAAGGCATTAAGCCATGTAGTTAGCAGGCATCTCAATACGAGCTACGCCAGATTCAACAGCCGCTTCCGCAACTGCTCGTGCTACGCGAGGAAGTAGACGTGGGTCCATTGGCTTAGGAATGATGTAACCCTTACCGAACTCCAGTGCAGTCTCGCCCGCAGCTGCTAGTACTTCAGCTGGAACTTCTTCTTTCGCCAGTTCACGAATCGCTTTAACCGCCGCTAGCTTCATTTCGTCATTAATTTCGCTCGCACGCACGTCTAGTGCACCACGGAAAATGAATGGGAAACAAAGTACGTTGTTTACTTGGTTAGGGTAATCACTGCGGCCTGTACCCATGATTAGGTCAGAACGAACTTCGTGTGCAAGCTCAGGCTTGATCTCTGGATCTGGGTTTGAACATGCAAACACAACAGGCTTATCAGCCATCAGCGTTAGTGCTTCAGCAGGCAGTAGATTCGGCCCCGATACACCCAAGAACAGGTCAGCGCCTTCGATAACATCTTCAAGCGTACGCTTATCAGTGTTATTTGCGAACAGCTCTTTGTATTCGTTAAGGTCATCACGACGAGTATGGATCACACCTTTACGGTCAAGCATGTAGATTTTTTCACGCTGAGCGCCACACTTAATCAGTAGTTCCATACAAGCAACCGCCGCTGCGCCAGCACCTAAACAAACGATCTTACACTCTTCAAGTTTCTTACCTTGAAGCTCGATCGCATTCAGCATACCCGCTGCCGTTACAATCGCAGTACCGTGTTGGTCATCGTGGAATACCGGAACATCACAACGTTCAATCAGGCGACGTTCAATCTCAAAACAGTCTGGTGCTTTGATGTCTTCCAGGTTAATGCCGCCGAATGTATCTGCGATATTCGCAACTGTATCAACGAACTCATCGATTGTGCGGTGTTTTACTTCAATATCGATAGAATCTAAACCAGCAAAACGCTTAAACAGGAGCGCTTTGCCTTCCATAACAGGTTTAGAAGCAATAGGGCCAAGGTTACCTAGGCCAAGAATCGCTGTACCGTTAGAGATAACTGCAACCATGTTGCCTTTACCTGTGTACTTATAAACGTTATCAACGTTCTGTGCGATCTCGCGAACAGGCTCAGCCACGCCTGGGCTGTATGCAAGTGCTAGGTCTTCTGCAGAGTTTGCAGGCTTCGTCAGTTCTACGGCAATTTTGCCTGGAATTGGGAACTCATGGTAATCAAGAGCTTGCTGACGGAATTGTTCTTGAGGTGATAATTCTTGAGAGGATTGAGCTTGGCTGCTGTCTTCAGACATAGGTGTAGGTTCCTAGGATATTATTATTTGGGGGATCTTGTTCATGTTAATGGATGTACTTCAAAGTTCCTAGGTGGTTGAAGCCTCTGTCTCATTAAAAAACGAGATTTCACTACTAATAAGACCAGTGAGCAGTTGAAATTACTATCGCTTGTTGAAGTTTCGTGCTGAATTTTGGTGAAGAGAGATACGCAAGGAATTGCCCTGAAATAGAATAGAGAGGCAACTTATCGTTGGGTGAGAGTGATGCTTGAATAGAAGTCAGTGCTTTCTCAAATTACAGGCAACAAAAAAGGACACCGAAGTGTCCTTTTTCATGTCTAAATAGCGAGAATTACTTCTTGCTAGAAAGAGCACCGAAACGCTTGTTGAAGCGATCAACACGGCCGCCAGTATCTACGATACGTTGCTTACCAGTGTAGAACGGGTGACATTTGTCACATACGTCTAGGTGGATTGATTCTTTTGCTAGCGTTGAGTTGAACTCAAATGTGTTGCCGCAAGAACAAGTTGCAGTAACTGCTTTGTATTCTGGGTGGATTCCAGCTTTCATGGGATAACCTCAAGTAGGCCGTGTCGCTATACGATTCTAAGCCGCACACCACACGTAGTTTAAAAAAAGAAATAAAGACACCGCATCGACACAAAAGAGTGATGAAGCCATACCTTTAAGGCGCAGTATAGTAATGAATCTGTGAAGTAGGATCAACTGATTTGATACATTTTTCGCCAATATCGGCGTTATTTCCTTTGCTGGCTGTGATTCTTGGCTTGGCCCCAACCTCACCCGCTTCTCTGCCACATCACATTCAAACTGCTTCTCGAATTTAACCGCCTTATCCTTTAGACTGTTCGCTCTCGTCAATTCAGATAAAGCCGTCCCTTTATGCGTCCAATGATTGCCCGTGTGGCGCTGCCTGTTCCACTCGACAAGCAGTTCGATTACAAGATTCCAAACCACCTATTCCCGATTATTGGTGGTCGCGTCTCTGTGCCTTTTGGACGACAAACCTTAACTGGGATTGTCACGGCTCTGGTTAACGAATCAGAATTCGAGCTAGATAAGCTCAAGCCCATTAAAGCCTTATTAGACAACCAACCCGTTTGGCCGGAATCTGTCTATTCACTGTTAATGTGGTGCAGTCAGTTTTATCAGTACCCCCTTGGCGAAACCTTTGCTAACGCCCTTCCGAGCGCTCTAAGAAAAGGCAAAGCCGCCGACTTCGCGACGCTGGTTGAGTGGCAGTTAACGCCATCAGGCAAAGACCAACTGATGCAAGGTTTTGGTCGCGCAGTCAAACAAGCCAAAGTGATGCACATGCTTGAGCACGGCCCGGTTCCCCATCAAGAGTTCATTGATGAAGAAGTTGGCAGCGCCGTACTCAAGACACTAGAAGAGAAAGGCTGGATTGAATCGGTAGAGAAAAAGCCGAAGCGTCAGGCGTGGCCAGTTGATCTTGAAAACGACCAAGACAAACCTAAGCTCAATGCTGAACAAGCCATCGCGATTGCGACCGTAAATAGCCAAACCGACTTTGGTTGTTTCCTGTTAGAAGGCGTCACTGGCTCAGGTAAGACCGAGGTTTACCTGAATATGATTAAGCCGATTCTCGATCAAGGTAAACAAGCGTTAGTACTCGTGCCTGAGATTGGCCTCACCCCTCAAACGATTAACCGCTTTAAACGACGCTTTAATGTGCCTGTTGAGGTTATCCACTCAGGTTTAAACGATTCTGAGCGACTGAATGCTTGGTTATCGGCGCGTGATAAAATAGCGGGCATCGTGATTGGTACCCGTTCGGCTCTGTTCACGCCGTTTGCGGATCTGGGCATTATCATTGTCGATGAAGAACACGACGCCTCTTATAAACAACAAGATAGCCTGCGCTACCACGCTCGAGATGTGGCGATCATGCGTGCGCACAAAGCGCAGATCCCGGTTGTGTTAGGCTCGGCGACTCCGGCCTTTGAGACGCTGCACAACGCTCAGATCGGCAAATACAGTTATCTCACCCTGACTTCACGTGCGGGTGTCGCACTGCCGACCACCAATAAGGTGTTGGATGTTAAAGGTGAATATCTAGAAAGTGGTTTGTCTGCGTCGTTAATTGCAGAGATGCAAAGACACCTCAAAGCTGGCAACCAAGTGATGCTGTTCCTCAATCGTCGAGGGTTTTCTCCGGCATTAATGTGTCACGATTGTGGTTGGACAGCCGAGTGTAAGCGCTGTGATGCGTACTATACCTACCATCAATACAGTAATGAAATGCGCTGCCACCATTGTGGCTCGCAACAGCATATCGTGCACAATTGCCAAGGTTGTGGGTCTGCGAACTTAGTGACTGTGGGTGTCGGTACCGAGCAGTTAGAGGCTCAGCTTGGCCAACTATTCCCTGAATACAAAACCATTCGTATTGACCGTGACAGCACCCGCCGTAAAGGCAGCTTAGAAAGCGCACTAGAGTCGATTCGTAAGGGGGAATATCAAATTCTTATCGGTACGCAGATGCTTGCTAAGGGCCACCATTTCCCTGATGTGACACTCGTGGCGTTATTGGATGTCGATGGCTCTTTATACAGCAGTGACTTCCGAGCCTCTGAGCGTCTTGCTCAGCTTTTTATTCAAGTGGCTGGTCGTGCAGGTCGTGCTAGTAAGCCAGGTGAGGTGATCTTACAAACGCACCACCCAGAACACGGGCTGCTGCAGGCGCTACTACATAAAGATTATAACCACTTTGCTCAAACGGCCTTGGCAGAGCGTAAACAGGCTATGTTGCCACCTTATACCTTTATGACGCTGTTTAGAGCAGAAGCGAACGACACGCGCTTGGTGGAAGAGTTCTTACGTCAAGTTCGTCACACATTGGAATCGCACCCGCTGTTTGATCAATATTGCATGGTGTTAGGGCCAACCCCGGCTCCGTTAGCAAAACGAGCGGGCAAATCTCGCTGGCAGTTAATCTTACAAACTCAGACGCGCTCGTTAATGCAGAAGCTATTAATGAGTGCCAAGCCGGCCATCAATATGTTACCTGCTGCGAAAAAAGTCCGTTGGTCACTCGATATTGAGCCGCAAGATTTGAGCTAAACCCACTTGGGTTAAAACTAACGATAAGTTTGTTCACAAATATTTCATATTTATCGTGAGCAACTTCACACTAGTCATGTGATTTTTGTTAATCTAGCCGTAACTTTACACGGATTAAACGAATAAAATATTGCAATAAAAAAAGTGTTAGCAACACTTTCATAATATCTATTCGATTACATTTATTATTCATGCCTTAGATGCTTAGGCGGCAAAGGAACTTAAAAGAGGGTTTAATTTATGGCGACAATGAAGGATGTTGCCCAGCTAGCAGGCGTCTCAACAGCCACTGTATCACGTGCATTGATGAACCCTGAGAAAGTCTCAGTTTCGACTCGCAAACGAGTGGAAACAGCAGTACTTGAAGCTGGATACTCACCCAATACATTAGCTAGAAACTTACGTCGCAACGAATCAAAAACCATCATCACTATTGTTCCTGATATCTGTGACCCTTATTTCGCCGAGATCATTCGTGGTATCGAAGATGCCGCAGTAGAAAATGATTACCTTGTTCTACTGGGTGATAGCGGCCAGCAAAAGAAGCGCGAGTCTTCGTTTGTTAACTTAGTTTTCACCAAACAAGCCGACGGCATGTTGCTGCTGGGTACTGACCATCCGTTTGATGTCAGCAAGCCTGAACAAAAGAATTTACCGCCGATGGTAATGGCGTGTGAGTTTGCCCCTGAGCTTGAACTGCCTACGGTACACATCGATAACCTGACCTCTGCCTTTGAAGCGGTGAACTACCTAGCTCAGTTAGGTCATAAGCGTATTGCTCAAATTTCAGGACCAGTATCGGCAACACTGTGTAAGTTCCGCCAACAAGGCTACCAGCAAGCGCTGCGTCGCGCCGGAGTCTCAATGAATCCAGCCTATAGCACGGTCGGTGACTTCACCTTTGAAGCGGGCGCTCAAGCGGTTCGTCAATTACTGGCACTTCCTGAACAACCTACAGCTATCTTCTGTCACAACGATGCGATGGCGATTGGTGCGATTCAAGAAACGAAGAAGCTGGGCTTGCGCGTTCCTCAAGACCTATCGATTGTCGGCTTCGATGACATCCAATTCGCTCAATACTGCGATCCACCGCTAACCACCATTTCTCAGCCTCGTTATGAGATTGGACGCCAAGCGATGTTGATGATGCTTGATCTATTAAAAGGCAACGATGTGCAAGCAGGTTCGCGTCTGCTTGAAGCTAAATTAGTGGTTCGAGGCAGTACAGCGCCACCTCGAATATAACCCTTAGAAATACCCTTATAAATCTGCGGCACATTTTGATGTGCCGCTTCCATTTCTGCACTATTATCCTCGCGCAATCTGGATTACCATGAGGGCAGAATCAGCAACTATTGAATTGTCTTGTGGCTAATAGAGATTATGTAAAGCGCGGTCGTGGCACGAAAAAACCGACCAAAAAACAAGCCCCTCGCCGTAAACCTTGGCGCAGTGGTCTTTTGGCGATCCTCCTTGCCGGTGGTTTTGGTTACGGACTTTACCTATTGAGTAATGATCCTGAGCCGCCTGCACCAACGCCTGTGGCAACCAAACCAAAACCTAAGCCAAAACCAGCGAAAGTGATTCCGCCGCCTCCTGAAGAGAAGTGGGACTACGTTGAAACGCTGCCAAGCCGCGAGATTGAAGTAAAAGCCAAAGAGCAACAGATCTCTAAGATCCCTTACATCATGCAGTGTGGCGCTTACAAAACCTCGTCGCAGGCAGAAGCACGTAAGTTGGATATTGCCTTCCAAGGTATCTCAAGTGAGATCCGCAAGAAAGATGGCAGTAGCTGGTACCGTGTGGTTTTAGGGCCATACAAGTTGAAGCGTGACGCAGAACGCGATCGCCATAAGCTGCAACGAGCGAAAATTGAACCTTGCGCTATTTGGAAAGACGGGGCTTAATCAACTCAATATATAATAGGGGGAAGAGGATTCCCCCTATTGCTGTTTGAAAGCGTTCAATAGTTCATCGCACAAGCAATACCAGTATGTTAATCAAAAGAGTGCGTTTTAACGAAACTGAGGTACTTGTTCGTAGTACTCAAGCCCAAAGTCAGTCAGGTAGACCTGCTCCTTATTTATCTCGATGTAACCAAAAAAATCCAAGTGCGCTAAAACGTTAGGAAATGGACGTTTAAGAAAAACGTTGACCGAGTTTTTTAGATGTTCTGTTGAACACTCGCCCGCCTCCTGATACATCAGATGATGCAGTATAGACAGCTCATCCAGATCCATATCTCTATTAAAAAAACTGATATTGTCACTATTCATCACACTACTCCTTATGCAGTGAATACCACTGATTAGTGAACATCATTCCTTATAAATCAAACAAAAAGTGTTAACCATTTCACGTTAGAAATTTGTTTTATCTTTTTTTATATTTATCACAAACTATTAACCCACCAACCCTTGCCACACATAGGCTCAACAGGTAATGGATGTTTGAAACAACTGGTAACATTTAGCTTTTTTGATATGACATACCATTAAAAGTGGCACTTGAATTCATGATAGTGGAGCCACATATAAGTAGTAACCATAAATAATAATCAAAAGAGGTCGACTCGTGACTACCATTGTATCTGTACGTCGTAATAATAAAGTCGTCATCGCGGGTGATGGACAAGTATCTCTGGGCAATACAGTAATGAAGGGCAACGCCCGTAAAGTACGTCGCCTATACAACAACAAAGTACTGGCCGGTTTTGCTGGCGGTACGGCTGATGCTTTCACGCTATTCGAAAAATTTGAAAGCAAGCTGCAAATGCACCAAGGCCACCTGACCAAAGCTGCCGTTGAGCTAGCGAAGGATTGGCGTAGCGACCGTGCTCTACGTAAGTTAGAAGCGCTGTTAGCAGTAGCGGATGAGACCGCTTCACTGATCATCACAGGTAACGGTGACGTAGTTCAACCTGAGAACGACCTGATTGCGATCGGTTCGGGCGGTAACTTTGCTCAAGCAGCCGCTACTGCACTGTTAGAAAATACTGATTTAGATGCGCGTGAAATCGCAGAAAAGTCGCTGAACATTGCAGGCGACATCTGTGTCTTCACCAACCATCACCACACTATTGAAGAACTAGAAAGCACCGTTGAGCTGCCAAAGCCAGAGTAACGACCGCTTCCATCAATAACGTTGTATTCAACAGTGATTAAAGAATTAAGGAAAAACCATGTCTGAGATGACTCCTCGCGAAATTGTTCACGAACTCAATCGCCACATTATCGGCCAAGACAACGCTAAGCGTTCAGTGGCTATCGCTCTGCGTAACCGCTGGCGTCGTATGCAGCTTGAAGAAAGCCTGCGTGTTGAAGTATCACCAAAGAACATCCTAATGATTGGCCCAACGGGTGTCGGTAAAACTGAGATTGCTCGCCGTCTAGCGAAACTAGCAAACGCGCCTTTCATCAAGGTAGAAGCGACTAAGTTCACCGAAGTTGGCTACGTTGGTAAAGAAGTAGAGACCATCATCCGTGATCTAACGGACGTTGCAATCAAGATGACACACCAACAAGCGATGGAAAAAGTACAGTACCGCGCTGAAGAACAAGCTGAAGAACGCATTCTTGATGCCCTTCTGCCACCAGCACGTGATGCTTGGGGTCAGAACGAGCAATCAACTGAAGACACCACTTCTTCAAACACTCGTCAGATTTTCCGCAAGAAACTACGTGAAGGTAAGCTAGACGACAAAGAGATTGAAGTTGATGTAGCCACGCCGCAAATGGGCGTTGAAATCATGTCACCTCCAGGCATGGAAGAGATGACAAACCAGCTGCAAGGCATGTTCCAAAACCTAGCGGGCGACACCAAGAAAAAGCGTAAGATGAAAATCAAAGACGCATTCAAAGCACTGACGGAAGAAGAAGCTGCGAAGCTTGTGAACCAAGAAGAGCTGAAAGAGAACGCGATCTTCAACGCTGAAAACAACGGCATCGTATTCATCGATGAGATCGACAAAATCTGTAAGCGTGGCGACAGCTCAGGCCCAGACGTATCTCGCGAAGGTGTTCAGCGTGACCTACTGCCTCTTATCGAAGGCAGCACAGTATCAACAAAGCACGGCATGGTTAAAACTGACCACATCTTGTTTATCACATCAGGCGCATTCCAAGTGGCTAAGCCATCTGACCTGATCCCTGAGCTACAAGGTCGTCTACCAATCCGCGTAGAACTTGAAGCACTATCAGCACATGACTTCAAACGCATCCTAACTGAGCCAAAAGCATCTCTAACAGAGCAATACATTGCCCTAATGAAAACAGAAGATGTCAACATTGAGTTCACTGAAGATGGCATCAACCAGATTGCGGACGCAGCATGGCGCGTAAACGAAACCACTGAGAACATCGGTGCGCGTCGTCTACACACAGTGATGGAGCGTCTAATGGATGAGATTTCATTCGAAGCAACAGACAAAGCTGGCAGCAAGCTAGTGATTGATGAAGCTTACGTAACATCGAAACTTGGCGAATTCGTTGAAGACGAAGACCTAAGCCGCTTCATCCTGTAGCACACAAAACTCCAACTTATTGCTCTATCTCAAAGAAATAGCAGCTAATAAGCGAATTCAAGGCCCACTTTCGAGTGGGCTTTTTATTACCCGAAAAATGGGCGTATACTCAAATCACAGTTTGAAACGAAGACTTACAAAGAAATAGACCTACGATGAAACAATCTCTACTGATTTGGCTTGATGCCGCACGACCAAAAACTCTGCCTCTCGCACTTGTCTCTATTCTTACAGGAAGTAGTTTAGCGTTCGCCGGTGGTCAGTTTTCTTTATCGATAGCCCTACTGGCATTTTTAACCGCCACCCTATTACAGATTTTATCGAACCTAGCCAATGACTATGGCGACGCCGTAAAAGGCACAGACAACGAAAATCGTCTGGGGCCAACACGTGCCATGCAATCTGGCGCGGTAACAGCGAAAACCATGAAGCAAGCGATCATCCTCAACATCGTGTTTACTATGGTCGCTGGGCTGATTCTTATTTTTCATGCCTTAACCTCGATTGAAAGTATCTTATCTTTCATTGCGTTAGGCATATTAGCCATTGTTGCTGCCATCGCTTATACCGTCGGTAATAAGCCTTATGGCTATATTGGCCTTGGCGACTTATCGGTATTTATCTTCTTCGGTTTATTAGGTGTTTCAGGGACTTACTTCTTGCACACTGGCCATGTTGAACCAAGCCTATTCCTTCCGGCATTGGGCTGTGGCTTGATGGCGGTTGCGGTACTCAATATCAACAACATGCGTGATATCGAAAACGACAGCGAATGTGGTAAGCGCACCATGGCGGTTCGCCTAGGACAACGCAAAGCCAAACACTATCATTTTGCTCTGCTTGGCCTCGCCCTTGCGTCTTTCGCTATCTACCTGCTTATTCAAGAAAAACCGGTCTGGATCAGCCTGCCGTTTTTGCTGAGCATTATTATTGTTTACAAGCATGGCAAAGCCGTTTGGGAAACCGAAAAGCCAGCGCAAATTGCACCAATGATGCCCGTGATTGTGAAATGCTCACTGGTCACTAACCTATTGTTTGCAGGGGTTGTCGTAGCTCAAACTCTATTGAGTTAAATGAGACTAATCATTGCAAAGGGATCAAGCGCCGATATACTCAAAGTAAGCTCATTGTTCAAAAGGTATACTAATGGAATACAACACTTCAGCACTGTGCGACATATATTTGGATCAAGTTGATGTCGTGGAGCCAATGTTCAGCAACTTCGGTGGACGTGCATCCTTCGCAGGACAGATCACGACATTAAAGTGTTTTGAAGACAACGCTTTGATTCGCTCTGTACTAGAGCAAGACGGTCTGGGGCGTGTGTTGTTAATCGATGGGGGCGGCTCACTACGTAAAGCGCTGATCGATGCTGAGATAGCCCTACTTGCCGAAGACAATGAGTGGGAAGGGATTGTGGTTTACGGGTGCGTTCGTGAAGTCGATGAGCTTGAAGACATGAACCTAGGTATCCAAGCCTTGGCTTCTATCCCTGTTGGTGCGAGTCAAGAAGGTGTCGGTGAATTAGACGTTCCAGTGAACTTTGGCAGCGTGACCTTCTTACCTGAAGATTACCTCTACGCAGACAACACTGGCATCATTCTTTCTGCCGAACCTCTAGATGTAGAACTCGATTTGGATGTCGAGGAAGAAGACGTCGAGTAACTCTCACTCAGCTTCAAATAATAAAACAAATCATAAGAACACAAACAAAAACGCCCGCTACTGAGTAGCGGGCGTTTTTTTAAATCTGAAGAGTCGATTACTCTACTTCATCCATTTTACCAAGAAGGTTACGGATGCGATCTTGCCATGCTGAATGCTCTTCCTGCATTTGCTGAGTTTTTTGCTCTAGCTCGTGACGGCTTGCTTTAAGCTCACCAGCTTCTGTTGCTAGTGCTTGTTTCTCTTCTTTAAGCTCTTCCACTTCCATTTGAAGAAGTGCAATTGTATCTACTGCTGTTTGAATTTTTGCTTCTAGCTGCTCTAGTACTTCAAAAGACATTCTGGCCTACCTTTAAGTTATCCGTTTGATGGTGAAGGTTCACTCCACTTATTTCCCCATTCTACTCAGCAGAGCAAGGATAAACACTCAATATATTCGATATTTTGCGCCATTCGATGAAAAAAACAGCGCTTTTTACCGAATATTGACGTGAACGATTATCGCCACAACGGCAAACCGATTATTTTGATGAATAATAACTGTTTTCCACTGCGAATTGATCGAGAGCAATCTCCAAAAAAACAAAAAGGCAAACGTTTCCTTTTGGATATGGTAAAATTCGCCGCGAAATTTCTATTCCCCCTTTGAAAAT
Source organism: Vibrio sp. 10N.261.51.C6 (assembly GCF_041471785.1). Lineage (NCBI taxonomy): Bacteria > Pseudomonadati > Pseudomonadota > Gammaproteobacteria > Vibrionales > Vibrionaceae > Vibrio > Vibrio sp. 10N.261.51.C6. The sequence goes on from NZ_JBFRPB010000007.1 coordinate 65,208, forward strand.
TTTGGAGTCCGCATGAAACGCGATTTAGCAATGTCATTCTCTCGTGTCACAGAAGGTGCAGCACTAGCTGGTTACAAGTGGCTTGGCCGTGGCGATAAAAACGCTGCAGATGGCGCTGCTGTAGAAGTAATGCGTAGCCTATTAAACAAAACCGAAATTAGCGGTGAGATTGTTATCGGCGAAGGTGAAATCGATGATGCACCTATGCTATACATCGGCGAAAACGTAGGTGTGGGCGGCGACGCTGTCGACATCGCAGTTGACCCAATTGAAGGGACACGCATGACAGCAATGGGCCAATCAAATGCATTGGCTGTATTGGCTGCGGGTGAAAAAGGCAGCTTCCTTAAAGCGCCTGATATGTACATGGAAAAGTTGGTTGTTGGCCCTGGCGCTAAAGGCGTGATTGACCTAGAACTGCCACTAACAGAAAACCTAGAAAACATCGCTAAAGCACTAGGTAAAACACTTGATACTCTAGTCGTAACCACGCTTGCTAAGCCTCGTCATGATCAAGTCATCGCCGACATGCAAGCAATGGGCGTTCGTGTATTTGCTGTGCCAGACGGTGATGTTGCGGCTTCTATCTTAACCTGTATGCCAGACAGTGAAGTAGACGTCATGTACTGCATCGGCGGCGCACCTGAAGGTGTGGTCTCGGCGGCGGTAATTCGCGCACTCGACGGCGACATGCACGGTCGTCTTCTACCTCGCCACGAAGTGAAAGGCGACACAGAAGAGAACCGCAAGCACGGTGAACTTGAACTTGAGCGCTGCGCAGAAATGGGCGTAACGGCGGGTATCGTATTGAAGATGGAAGACATGGCACGCAGCGACAACGTTGTATTCTCAGCAACAGGCATCACTAAGGGTGACTTGCTAGAAGGTATTTCTCGTCAAGGTAATATCGCAACCACAGAAACCCTGCTTATCCGTGGCCGCTGCCGTACAATTCGCCGCATCAAATCTATCCACTACCTAGAGCGTAAAGATCCAGAAGTAGTAGGTCATATCCTGTAAGCCTAAATTCGGTGAAACAGAATATTCCAAGGCTGATACCTAGTATCAGCCTTTTGTTTTATTAGCGCACCAGAATCTGACCATGGCAGCCAATAGAGTAAAACGCTATCTATAGAGTAAATTATCATCAATATAGTAAATGGTTTGCTTTATAAACACCTTGCCTCATAATAGTAAGGTTCATTAGGTAGGGATAGTATGAAAACAAGCGACAGAATCTTACAGACCATTAAGCGTCAAGGCGCGGTAACCGCGAAACAACTGTCAGAAGAATTTGGCATGACGACAATGGGGGCAAGGCAACATCTGCAAAGCCTGGAAGATGACGGTATTCTTGTGTTTCATGATGTGAAAGTGAAAGTGGGTCGCCCGACTCGCCACTGGTCCCTGACTCAACAAGGTCATAACCAATTTTCAGACCGACATGGTGAACTCACCATTCAAGTGATTGATGCTGTCGAGAATCTATTTGGTAAAGAAGGGCTGGCTAAGGTTGCTGCCGAGCGTGAACAACACACTCTTAAGCAGTATCAAACTGCGCTGTCTGGCTGTGATTCACTCATCAGCAAGCTTAAAAAACTCACCCAGCTTCGTGAAGACGAAGGCTACATGGCTGAGCTTCAAGAGCATGATGATCACTACATCTTGATTGAGAACCACTGCCCTATCTGTAAGGCTGCAACTCGCTGCCCTAGCCTGTGCCAATCTGAGCTCAACGTGTTTACTGAGTTACTAAAAGATGAGTGTCACGTGAGCCGTACAGAGCACATCATTGCTGGCGAACGACGCTGCACTTACACCTTAACACCCGCCCTTTGATTGCAAAGGTAATCGGCTAATACCGTCTCAATATTGAGAAAATACAAATAGATTAAAATTTGTACAGATTTCTTTCTTAAGCTTAGAGCATATGAAACACGCTTAATGCTAAGGAAGGAATGATGGCGCATCCACAACCCGCTCAAAAACTGCCACCCTTTGATGAACTTGTCCAACTCGCGAAAAGCGACCCGAAAGCATTCAATCAATTCAAACACGAGATGTGCGAACAGATGATTTGTTCGGCTTCAGACGTGATGCAAGACCGACTTCGTGCGCAGCAAAGTCACATCGACTTAGTGGTTAGCCGTTGTAAAAACCCACACCACGCCAATGTCGTACTCATGCAAGAGCTGCGCTGTCAGGTCTGTAAGTTCCAAGATGCACTCGAAGGGCGCTGCGGCTTTGAAGAATCTCTGCCTGAAAATGTCGTGCCTTTTAAGCCGAATACCGAACCTAAAATGTACTGAAATTAGCAAAGCACTAAAAAGAAAAAGGGAGCGTAATGCCCCCTTCTTATTGGTTCGCTGTTCAATATTCACATGGGTCTTCGCCGTAGTCATTACGGCCTTCTGTACCTTTCAACAAACCACACTCAATCAGAATCCAGAAACCACACACTAATGCCGCGACGGTTGCCGCCATATGAATTGGCGATACCGGCTCTGTCGTCGTTGCAACCATTGGCGAAGCTAAACGACCCAAGACTAATGGCACATTCAATAGTAGCCAGTAATTAGACTTATTGCGGTCGTGCCAGCGCTTAGCGGTTACCGCAAGGTCTGGGATCACAAGCATCAATAGGATGATTGGTAGCAGGATATAAGAGTAAGCAGGGAACAACACAGAGATACCTGAAGCAAAACCGGTAATCGCTATGTAGTAGAAAACATTCCAAATCCAGTAAGTCTTACGACCAATTCTCCCCTTGAAAGAGAGCAGTAATTCTTTCATCGACATCTTAAATACTCAAATTTATACGCCGCTAAAAGTCAGCAGCAATGGTTAGTTTATTACTTTTTGAAAGCAACTTTTATCCATATCACGAATATTCACCGTTAAGCTTCTTACATGACTCGCTTGTTCTTGCAGGATCTGCATTAACGATCGTGACAATTCTCGCTTTTGCTCTTCCGTTCGTCCCGAAAGTAACTCAAAGCTGATATGAATAAAGTCTACACTATCTTCCTCATCACCGACCAACCAATTATGGCAACGCAGTGAACGAGATTTCACTGATGGCACATCAAACAAGCCACATGTGAGAGCGACTTGGTGGAGATCTTCCAGTAAGCCTTGGATATTTACTCGCTCATCCACTGAATTGGAGTACTCTAGAACTAGATTCGGCATTGTTACTTCCTGTTGTTAACGCAATCGTTTGTCCCTTAATAACAACTAACGATGAAAAATCCGAGAAGTTAGCTATTATTCTGTCTGCCGGATCACTGATATATGCTCAAAATCTACTCTGACCATTGAGTAAGATCCAAGAAAGTCATGACCACAGTCATGATCTGTTGATATTAATCTGTTATATTATTTCGTAATAAAGTTTACTTTTTTACATTCGATTTATTTAAATACTTTGGAGATATTCCTATGCGTCATCCTGTAGTTATGGGTAACTGGAAACTAAACGGCAGCAAAGAAATGGTTGTTGATCTACTAAACGGTCTTAACGCTGAACTTGAAGGCGTAACAGGCGTAGACGTAGCAGTTGCTCCACCAGCACTTTTCGTTGATCTAGCAGAGCGTACGCTTACTGAAGCGGGCAGCGCGATCATCCTAGGTGCTCAAAACTCTGACCTAAACAACAGCGGTGCATTCACTGGCGACATGTCTCCAGCAATGCTTAAAGAGTTCGGCGCATCTCACATCATCATCGGTCACTCTGAGCGTCGTGAATACCACAACGAATCAGATGAGTTCGTAGCTAAGAAATTCGCATTCCTAAAAGAGAACGGCCTAACTCCAGTTCTTTGTATCGGTGAATCTGAAGCACAAAACGAAGCAGGCGAAACTGTTGCAGTATGTGCTCGTCAACTTGACGCTGTTATCAACACTCAAGGTGTTGAAGCTCTTGAAGGCGCTATCATCGCTTACGAACCAATCTGGGCTATCGGTACTGGTAAAGCAGCTACAGCTGAAGATGCACAACGCATCCACGCTCAAATCCGTGCACACATCGCAGAGAAATCTGAAGAAGTTGCTAAGAAAGTTGTTATCCAATACGGCGGTTCTGTTAAGCCAGAAAACGCAGCAGCTTACTTCGCACAACCAGACATCGACGGTGCTCTAGTTGGCGGCGCAGCTCTAGACGCGAAAAGCTTCGCAGCTATCGCTAAAGCAGCAGCTGAAGCAAAAGCTTAATTTAAACCTCACCGTTTAGATTAGATGAAAGGTCAACTTAGGTTGGCCTTTTTTATTGCCTGTCGTTTCTGAAACCCAAACGGCAGGCACAAAAAAACCGCTGAATAATCAGCGGTTTTTAAATTCTTTAAGAGAACGCTAAGCGTGGCTTAGAACAACTCTTCTGCAACGCGGAACAGCTCAGAACGGTCTGGATTCTGCATGTTCTCGATACAATCGATGATGTCGTGGTGAACAAGTTCTTCTTTCTCGATACCCACACAACGACCACCGTGACCTTCTTGAAGAAGGTGAACAGCGTAGTTACCCATGCGAGAAGCCAATACACGGTCAAATGCAGTAGGACGACCACCACGTTGGATGTGACCAAGAACCGTTGCACGAGTTTCACGACCTGTTGAAGATTCGATCTCTTTAGCCAGTTCGTTAGCATCCATCATTAGCTCAGTTAGAGCGATGATTGCGTGCTTCTTACCTTTCGCAATACCATCTTGGATGTTGCTGATAAGCTGTTCTTTATCTAGGCCAGTCTCTGGAGTAATGATGTACTCACAACCACCCGCGATTGCTGACATAAGCGTAAGATCACCACAGTGACGGCCCATGATTTCAACAATAGAAATACGTTGGTGAGAAGAAGACGTGTCACGTAGACGGTCAATTGAATCAATAACAGTGTTAAGCGCTGTAAGGTAACCGATTGTGTAGTCAGTACCCGCGATATCGTTATCGATTGTGCCTGGAAGACCAATACATGGGTAACCCATTTCAGTCAGCTTCTTAGCACCCATGTAAGAACCGTCACCACCGATAACAACAAGTGCTTCGATACCGTGTTTCTTAAGGTTCTCAATGCCTTTCTCACGAACAGCAACGTCTTTAAATTCAGGGAAACGTGCAGAACCTAAGAAAGTACCACCACGGTTGATCACGTCAGATACGCTTGAACGGTCAAGCTTTTCGATACGGTCTTCAACAAGGCCTTGGTAGCCATCGTAAATACCGTAAACTTCAATGCCAACTGATAACGCAGTACGAACAACGCCGCGAACTGCTGCGTTCATACCTGGAGCGTCACCACCACTGGTCAAAACACCGATCTTCTTAATCATGCTCACCCTCGATTTTTGGGAATCTATTATTCAATTCTTGTTCTTGCTGATTGTATATCAACAAGATTTTAAATCTATATTTGTGCGTTATGTTACATTTCCTCAACAGGAATAGCACTCAAATCGCGTAAAATTATGTAACATTTCTACTTCTGTAAGAGTATTACAGTTTTACTCAATAACTTTGTTGATTCACATCAGAATCAACATTAATTGTTACTAAGGTGGTTTTTGAATCACCTAACAGTTAATAATTTTTACTCACTTTAGTTCAAAAGCCACTCACTTACCATTTGCCCGCTGATTTTTAGCACGCATTACCACGAGTGGAATTTCTGCTGCTTCTCTGGTCCAAATACGACCGAATACGGGTCTTGGTGAATTAATACATCAGCATCAGGGAACACGGAGATAAGCTTAGCCTCTACTTCGTCAGAAATGCGATGCGCTTCAATAAGTGGGATATTATCTTCCAATTCTAGATGCAGTTGGATGAAGCGTATTGGCCCCGAGCGACGCGTTCGTAATTGATGCACACCCAACACGCCTTCCACGCTCAATGATGTCTCTTTAATCTGTTTCAGCTCATCATCTGGCAGCTTATGATCAAGCAGAGACTGAACCGCTTCCATCGCCATTTGATAAGCGCTGTACAGAATGTAGATACCGATACCGACCGCGAATACTGAGTCCGCCTGACCAATCCCAAACCAGCTCAATGCCAGTGCCAGCATGATCGCAGCGTTCATATAAAGGTCTGATTGATAGTGCAGAGAGTCGGCCGCAATAGCTTGGCTGCCTGTTTTGTTGACCACATGCTTTTGGAATCGAACCAAACCGAAGGTCATCACCATCGCAAATAAGCTGACATAGATACCAATCTCTGGAGAATTCAGTTCATGAGGTCGGAAGAAGCGCTCAATACCATTGAGAATAAGGAAACATGCAGAGCCTGAAATAAACATCGCTTGCGCTAATGCAGCTAGGGATTCAGCCTTACCATGACCAAAGGTGTGCTCTTTGTCGGCAGGCTGCAGAGAGTAACGAACCACGATAAGGTTAACGACAGAGGCCGCGATATCCAGCATTGAATCCACGACGGAAGCCAACAGACTCACGGAACCTGTCACCCACCAAGCTGCGACTTTCACTATCAATAAAATAGTGGCGATGGTGGTGGCTGCCCAAGCGGCGAGCGTAACTAAACGTGCGTATTCTTGTTTCATAACTTGGCTATAAAGTGACTGATAGCACAAAGTATAACCTGCAAACCACCAATTGAATATGACAGCCATGATGTAAAACATTCATTTTTAAGGATCAAAAAAAGCGGCACTCGGCCGCTTCTTTCTAAACACTTTCATTCAACGCTGATTTTTCAAGCAATGAATTACTTGTCTTTGTTCATGCGTTTTCCCATTTTGTCAGCACACTTAGTCATGCGCTCTTGTTGGATTTCTTTCAGTTGAGTCTTTTGCTCAGCCGTTAGTACGCTCATCATTTGGTGTTGCTTCTTAAGCATTGCTACGCGACGCTCAGTTTGCTTCTCAACCATTTGGCTTGCTAGGTCGTTTGCTGCTGCTTCGTCAAAGTTGTCAGCAAGTACCAATGCTTGAACCTTTTCGTGATGCGCTTTCATTTGCGCCATTTTTGCCGTTTTGTTTGCACCGCGCTTTGCTTTCATCTCAGCACGGTCTGCTTCACGCATCTCTTTTAACTGTTCTTTTTGAGCGTCGGTTAGGTCTAGTTGGCGCATTACTTTTTTATCGAAACCGCCACACTTGTCGTGCATACCTTTGTGGTCACCTTTATCACCACCACCGTAAGCATACGCGCTTGCTGTACCAAAAATAAGTGGAAGTGCCGCAGCTGCTAGTACAAGTTTCTTAGTCATTTTCATAATTGTTGCCTCAATTCGGTATAATAAGTCATGTGTTGCGTCTGTTTCTCAGCGCTTGAATATAGATTAGTCTTTCCCTCGTAAAGTGACGTTTAGAAAGCGTAAAGAATCGTAAAGAGTGAAAGTTGACGAATAATTAGCAGTATTATTAACCTAACTAAATGATTAAGGCTTCCCAATGGCGAACATTCTTCTTATTGATGACGACACAGAGTTAACCAGCTTACTTAAAGACATTTTGAGCTTTGAGGGCTTCACTGTCTCCGAAGCCAATGATGGCTATGCCGGGCTTGAAGCGATCAATGATGAGATTGATCTGGTCCTTTTGGATGTGATGATGCCGCGCCTTAATGGCATGGAAACGCTAAAAAAGCTGAGGGAAAATTGGGAAACGCCGGTACTAATGCTGACCGCAAAAGGCGAAGAGATCGACCGTGTGATTGGTCTTGAACTTGGCGCGGATGATTACCTGCCTAAACCTTTCAGTGACCGAGAGTTGTTAGCTCGTATTCGAGCTATCTTGCGTCGTACTCAAACCAACACCGCACCTAAGGCGGCCAGTGATAGAGTTCAATATCAAGACATCGAAGTCTTCCCTGGCAAACAAGAAGCCTACTGCAATGGGGAGCTCATCGACCTCACCACAACCGAGTTCGCCCTACTGAGTCACCTTATCCAAAACCCAGGGCAAGTGATCACCAAAGAAGCATTGAGCCTAGATGTATTAGGTAAAAGGCTCGCAGCGTTTGACCGCGCGATAGACATGCACATCTCTAATCTACGTAAGAAGATTCCTGAGCGCACTGACGGCAAATCACGTATCAAAACCTTACGAGGCCGTGGCTACTTACTGGTAGAGGAAGATTAATGCGTATACCTAAAATCACCAGCTTATATGGACGTATCTTTGCTATCTTTTGGTTCACCATGTTACTGGTGCTTTTGTCGGTACTGTCACTTCCCCATTTAGACCCTCGAGTCGCGCGCGATGTGCCCGCAGATCACCTCGATAAACTCGAGCGTATCGCTAAAATCACAGAGAAACGCTACGCCAAAGAACCTAATCTGGGCAAGATTGTCTTCCAACTGGAGGCGCCACGCAGCCGCAAGGATTCTAGAGCTCGCATCTACCTGACCGATCTTGAGGGCGCAGTCCTTACCTCGAAAAGGCATTCAGACTATAAGCTAAAGGCGATTCGTAACTTTGTTACCTCGATTGATAACCCTGAGATACCGAAGCAAAAACTCTACGGACACTACATGGTCGCAGGGCCAGTGCCAATTACTCTCGCTGGTGAAGAGTTGCTGATGTATGCCGGAGTGAAGTGGAACCAACCACCGCCATTCTTACTGCGCCTGTTTGATAGACCTCTGCAGCTATTGCTTGCCGTGATGTTGGCGAGTACCCCGCTATTACTTTGGTTAGCTTGGGCACTGAGTCAACCCGCTCGCAGGCTAGAACGCGCGGCACAACGCGTGGCGAAAGGTCAATTCGAGGTCGATCCAACACTCGAAAAAGGTACTTCAGAGTTCAGACAAGCTGGTGAAAGCTTTAACCAGATGGTCGAAGCGGTGAACCAGATGATTTCGGGGCAACAACGCCTGCTCTCTGATATCTCACACGAGCTCCGCTCCCCACTGACTCGCCTGCGCATGGCCAATGCACTGGCGATTCGTAAACAAGGCGAGAGCCAAGAGTTAGAACGCATTGATACCGAAGCACAGCGTTTGGAACAGATGATCAGTGAGCTGCTGACGCTATCTCGTATGCAGGTCGACAGCCATATTACTCGTGAGGTTCAGCCTATCTCGAGCCTATGGGAAGAGATCTTAAAAGACGCAGAGTTTGAAGCCGAACAGATGGGCAAACAACTGACGTTCTCGGAGATCCCAGAACGCTCTATTTCGGGGAACCCTAAACTGCTGATGAGTGCGCTAGACAACATTACACGCAATGCCATCTACTACGGTAAAGACCAAGTGGATGTACAGTTCCATGTGGTTCAAGATCAGCTAACAATTTGCGTCAATGATAATGGTGATGGTGTTCCAGAGGATGAACTCGATTCTATCTTCAGACCTTTTTACCGTGTCTCAACAGCGCGTGACAGAAACTCTGGCGGCACAGGGCTTGGATTAACCATTACTGAAAGTGCGATTCGCCAACACAGCGGAACCATCACCGCAACCCGCAGCCAGCTCGGTGGATTACAACTCGAAATCACCCTGCCTATCTTACCGGTGTAATACCCCCACAAAGATCGCAGTTGATAATGATTGTCATTACCATTATGGTAAATCCTCTAATTAAGGAGGATTTACCATGTCGCACACTTTCCCTGCTTTACCCTACGCTTACGATGCCCTAGAGCCTTACATTGACGCTAAGACAATGGAAGTGCATTACAGCAAGCACCATAGAACCTACTACGATAAGTTTGTTGCGGCGGTGTCTGGCAGCGAGCTAGAACAGCAATCTCTGACCGAGATCTTCGCCAACATCTCTCAGCACAGCCCGGCTGTTCGTAACAATGGCGGTGGCTACTACAATCACATCTTGTACTGGAACTGCATGTCGCGAGACGGCGGTGGTGAACCTACGGGCGAGCTTGGTGAGGCTATCAAGAGTACCTTCGGAGATTTCGAGACATTCCAAGATCAGTTCGCCCAAGCGGCGATCAATACCTTTGGCTCCGGCTTTGCTTGGCTAGTGGTAGAGCAAGGGCAACTGAAGATCATCTCAACCTCGAACCAAGATAATCCGTGGATGGATACCGTTGTCAGTGATGGCGAACCGATTCTTGCGCTCGATGTTTGGGAACACGCCTACTACATCAGCTACCAAAACCGTCGTCCTGATTACATCAACGCATGGTGGAATGTGGTGAATTGGAAGGCGGTTGCTGAAAACTACGCACAAGCACTCGCGAATAAAGCGTAAGCGAATGGTGGTGAACTGTACTCACTCAGCTTGCCACCGTATACTCGGGCTATCTTTGATTACTCTTGTGAACCAACATGTTTGATATCGCTCTATACGAACCAGAAATTGCACCCAATACGGGTAACATCATCCGCCTATGTGCTAACTGCGGCGCAAACCTGCACCTGATTGAACCGCTTGGCTTTGATTTTGAAGAGAAGAAGGTTCGTCGTGCTGGCTTGGATTACCACGACCTTGCGCGAGTTAAGCGTCACAAGAACCTAGAAGCTTTCCTTGAGTATCTTGAGAATGAACGCGAGGGTGACTTCCGCATCTTTGCCTGCACCACTAAAACGACAGGTCACCACGTTGATGCAAAATTCCAACAAGGTGATGTGTTGATGTTTGGCCCAGAGACTCGCGGCCTGCCTGCTGAGTTCATTGAAAGCATGCCAATGGAACAACGCATTCGTATTCCAATGATGCCAGACGCGCGCAGCCTCAACCTGTCTAACGCAGTGGCAATCATTGCTTTTGAAGCATGGCGACAAATGGGTTTTGAAGGCGCGGTATAACCGAACACTCAAGCTTATCTTTTATCTGTTATCTGTTATCTGTTATCTGTTATCTGTTATCGATAGTAAACAGTAAGTAACAGCTAGCGACAGACAATAAAAAAGGCTCTTACCATTATCACTTTCTTGCGAAGGATAAAGGTAAGAGCCTTTTCTGTTTTCCCTCTATATAAAGAAGAGAGAAAAACAAAGAATAGAAACAACGGATTAGTTTAAGCGGTTACGATCGTTGTCGTCGTCTTTCTTCTCAAACTCACCTTCAAAGGTGTTGCCGTCTTTTGATTGGTCAGATGGATCGCGATTGAATGGGTCTTGTCCAAATGGGCTCTGGCCAAAACCAGCTTGTCCACCGGCATGGAAACCACCAGACATGTTGGTCACCACCATTTTTTCCATCATTTTCTTGGCAATCATCGCTCTTGGTGCTGGCAATAATACCAACATACCGAGTGCGTCCGTCATAAAACCCGGAGTCAGCAGCAATACACCGGCAACTGCAAGCATCACGCCTTCAAGAATCTGTTGTGCTGGCATTTCGCCTTGTTGCAAACGACCTTGCACAGACATAAGTGTCTGAATGCCTTGGCTACGAACCAGCGATGCACCCACAAATGCAGTGATCAAAACCAACGCAATAGTTGGCCACAATCCTAAGAAGCCACCAACTTGAATAAATAGCCCAATCTCAATGATGGGTACGAAGATAAATAGTAATAATAAGATAGGAAACACACGCCCTCCTTTGTTACTTGCAGTTTACGCTGAAAGCCCTAACAATCTCAAATTTATCCTGTAAATAAGCGTGTTTATTGACCAAGAATAACTTTGCAAAATATTGACGAAACAAAACTGAAAAAGGTGATCCACTTAATATTTTTATGCGCTAAGTACAGTATCATGTGCCACATAAGTCAGGACGGATTTATCAGCCCAATATTCTAGCGAACGGAGTATTTGCACACAGAATAGGCTAATAACTAACTATATAATCAGAATAATTCTCTAAGGATCCTGTTATGGCTACTCAATCAGAAGCTCAAGTTGAAGCTCCTCAAGCTACTCGTCTCGAAGAAGATCTATTAGGTCAACGTCATGTTCCGGCTGATGCTTACTACGGCATCCACACTCTACGCGCAGTTGAAAACTTCAACATCTCAAATGTAACGATCTCAGATGTACCTGAATTCGTTCGCGGTATGGTGATGACTAAGAAAGCAGCGGCTTTAGCAAACAAAGAGTTAGGTGTAATTCCAAGCGAAGTGGCTAAATACATAATCCAAGCTTGTGACCTAATTCTAGACACGGGTAAGTGCATGGATCAGTTCCCATCGGACGTTTTCCAAGGTGGTGCTGGTACTTCTGTAAACATGAACGCAAACGAAGTTGTTGCGAACGTGGCTCTTGAACTTATGGGCAAAGAAAAAGGCCAATACGAGTTCATCAACCCGAACGACCATGTAAACCGCAGCCAATCTACAAACTGTGCTTACCCAACTGGCTTCCGTATCTCTGTTTACAACAGCGTTCGTAAACTGATTGATGCGATCGAATACCTAAAAGGTGCATTCGAGCTTAAGAGCCAAGAATTCAACACGATTTTGAAGATGGGTCGTACTCAGCTTCAAGACGCAGTTCCAATGACGGTTGGCCAAGAGTTCCACGCTTGGGCTGTAACCATCAATGAAGAAATCAAAAACCTAGAATACACTTCAAAACTACTGCTTGAAGTAAACCTAGGCGCAACGGCTATCGGTACAGGTCTGAACGCAGCACCGGGTTACCAAGGCCTAGCAGTGAAACACCTAGCAGAAGTAACAGGCCTAGAGTGTGTAGCGGCTGAAGATTTAATCGAAGCAACGTCTGACTGTGGCGCATACGTAATGACGCACGGCGCACTTAAGCGTCTAGCAGTTAAGCTATCTAAGATCTGTAACGACTTGCGTCTACTTTCTTCAGGTCCACGTACTGGTTTGAACGAGCTAAACCTACCTGAACTGCAAGCAGGTTCTTCAATCATGCCTGCTAAAGTAAACCCAGTTGTACCTGAAGTAGTAAACCAAGTTTGCTTCAAAGTTCTAGGTAACGACAACACGGTTTCTTTCGCTGCGGAAGGTGGTCAACTTCAACTGAACGTAATGGAACCTGTTATTGCACAAAGCATGTTTGAGTCTCTAGACATCCTAACAAACGCTTGTGTGAACCTACGCGACAAGTGTGTAGACGGCATTACGGTAAACAAAGAAGTATGTGAAGCGCACGTATTTAACTCTATCGGTATCGTCACTTACCTAAACCCATACATTGGCCACCACGAAGGTGACATTGTTGGTAAGATCTGTGCAGAAACAGGTAAGAGTGTTCGTGATGTAGTTCTAGAACGCGGTTTATTGACCGAAGAAGAACTTGATGACATTTTCTCTGTTGAAAATTTGATGCATCCTCAGTATAAAGCGAAGCGCTACGAATAAAGTTAGCGAGAAAGGGTTCCAAACGGAGCCCTTTTTTAGGCTCCAATACGGTTAACCATGATTATTTTGTGGATTTCCGTTGGTTGCGCTTTTGCCAAATTGAATCTAAACCATAGAACTATTATGTGAACATTCCAGCGGCGAATGTTCACATAATAAAATCTAAATGAGGTGTTACTTATGATTGCAGTAGAACTGTTTGTCGTCCTGCTCTTTATCTTTTTGGGGGCCAGAATTGGCGGTATCGGTATTGGTTTTGCCGGTGGTGCTGGTGTTATTGCCCTTTCACTTATTCTTGGCGTTCCAACAAGCCAATCTTTCATCCCGATCGACGTAATCTTGATCATCATGTCAGTTATCACCGCAATTGCTGCAATGCAAGTTGCTGGCGGTATGGACTGGTTGGTACAAATTGCCGAAAACTTTTTGCGTAAACACCCTGAACGCATCACCTTTTACGCGCCGATTGTGACCTTTGTAATGACATTAATGGCGGGTACTGGTCACACAGCATTCTCTACGCTTCCTGTTATTGCAGAAGTAGCGAAAGGCCAAGGTGTTCGTCCTTCTCGTCCACTGTCTATCGCAGTTGTCGCTTCTCAAATTGCTATCACAGCTTCGCCAATCTCGGCTGCAGTTGTGGCTTTCGCAGCAATGTTGGCACCATTTGGTGTTGATTACCTAACGCTATTGATGGTTTGTATCCCAACAACCTTCATCGCTTGTATGGTTGGTGCGGTTGTTGCTAACTACATGGGTAGCGAATTGAAAGACGATCCTGTTTATCAAGAACGTCTAGAGAAAGGTCTAATCAAGCTAGCAACAGAAGAGAAACGCGAAATTCTACCTACAGCGAAGAAAGCAACGTACATCTTCCTAGCTGCAATTGGTTTCGTGGTTTGTTACGCAGCGGCTATCTCTAGCTCTGTTGGCCTAATTGAAAACCCGGCGCTAGGTCGTAACGAAGCGATCATGTCTGTAATGCTGGCAGCAGCAGCGGCTATCGTGATGTTCACTAAGATTGATGCAGCGAAGATTTCTTCAGCACCAACGTTCCGTTCTGGTATGACGGCATGTGTATGTGTACTTGGTGTGGCTTGGTTAGGTTCAACGTTTGTAAACGCACACGTTGCTGAAATCAAAGACGTAGCAGGCGCTCTACTGGCTGACTACCCATGGATGCTGGCTCTTGTTCTGTTCTTCGCTTCTATGCTGCTTTACTCTCAAGGCGCAACAACAGTTGCACTGATGCCTGCAGCACTAGCGATTGGCGTAGCACCACTAACAGCCGTTGCTTCTTTTGCTGCGGTAAGTGCGCTGTTCGTACTTCCAACTTACCCTACGCTACTAGCAGCGGTTGAGATGGATGACACAGGCTCAACGCGTATCGGTAACTACGTATTCAACCACCCATTCTTCATTCCAGGTGTGGTAACAATCAGTACTGCGGTAGCACTCGGCTTCGCATTCGGCGGTCTGTTTATCTAACATTCGCTGGTGATTGAACATTTAAAAGGAAGCTTCGGCTTCCTTTTTTGTTTTCTGCTCAATGTGTTATTTGATACGCATCAAATAACCATTATAAACTTTAAAAACCGCCTAAAAATAAAGTTTGAATAAAATTCCAAGATTATTCTGCCTAATCATAAACAACACCTACCAAATCAATCTCCTTCCACTTCCAGTTAATCCACAACGAATATTAATCCAAGCTAACTAACCAAAAAACCTTGACGATTTTCTGCCATTTTTTAGCCCTTTCATTAGCCATTATTTTTGTGAACAGCACCAAACTTAAATACCGGAGTAAGGAATAAAATAACCGCAGCTAAATTAAATCTAACTTCATTTGGATTGGTAAATATAAAAACAACCTTAATTTAAAGTCAGCAACTTTATATCGTTGAGTGCTTTATAAGTGTCCGTGTATTTACAATCTATAAATCATTAGTCGCTAATTCACATCACTTCTATTTAAGATGATGTAAGGAGATAGCCATGACAACTCAAACGATACCAAGCGAGAAAAAAAAGGGCGGCTTCTTTGCCAACTTTAAATTCCCTTCTGCCTACACCATTCTATTTATTCTGATTGCGTTCGTCGCACTGCTTACCTGGATTGTTCCAGCAGGCCAATACGACCGTGCAATGAATGAAGAGCTAGGCCGAGAAGTACCCGTAACCGGAACCTATCAAACGGTAGAAGGTAACCCTCAAGGCGTGATTGATGTACTGCTCGCGCCTATTGACGGCTTCTATGACCACAATAGCTATGAAGCGGCGGCTATCGACGTTTCGCTGTTCATCTTAATCATTGGTGGCTTCTTAGGGCTAGTAACCAAAACGGGTGCCATTGATGCCGGTATCGAGCGCGTCACCGCCCGCTTAGAAGGGCGAGAAGAGTTGATGATACCAATACTGATGGCGCTATTTGCCGCAGGTGGTACCGTCTACGGCATGGCGGAAGAATCACTGCCCTTCTATACATTGCTAGTGCCGGTAATGATGGCAGCTCGCTTTGACCCTCTTGTTGCCGCTGCGACCGTACTGCTTGGTGCAGGTATTGGGGTGCTGGGTTCAACGATTAACCCATTCGCAACCGTGATCGCTGCCAACGCCTCTGGTATTCCATTTACAGACGGTATCGTGTTGCGCATTGCGATGTTGATTATTGGTTGGGGTATTTGTGTTGCCTATGTAATGCGTTACGCAAGAATGGTTCAAGCAGATCCTTCGAAATCCATTGTGTTCGACAAATACGAAGAGAACAAAGCGCACTTCTTAGGTAATGCGAGCGGCGAAAAACTTGAATTCACCGCGACTCGCAAACTGATTCTGACCATTTTTGGTGGCTCGTTCGCTGTAATGATTTATGGTGTATCCGTTGCTGGATGGTGGATGGCTGAGATCTCAGCGATGTTCTTAGCAGCAACCATCATCGTTGGTATTGTGGCTCGCATGAGCGAAGAAGAGTTTACCACCAGCTTCATTGATGGTGCCCGCGACCTACTTGGCGTTGCGCTCATCATAGGTATTGCACGTGGTATCGTAGTGGTGATGGACCGCGGTATGATCACCGATACCATTCTCTTCTCAGCAGAACAGATGGTAACGGGGCTTTCTTCGGTTATCTTCATTAACGTGATGTTCTTCTTAGAGATTCTACTGTCGTTCTTAGTGCCATCGACCTCTGGCTTAGCGGTACTGACCATGCCAATCATGGCACCACTGGCCGACTTTGCTGGCGTAGGTCGTGACTTGGTTATCACTGCGTACCAATCTGCATCTGGCTTGGTGAACCTAATCACCCCAACCTCCGCGGTGGTGATGGGTGGTTTGGCGATTGCTCGTGTCCCTTACGTGCGCTGGGTTAAATGGGTGATGCCACTAGTCGGTATATTGATGGTGTTCTGCATTGTTGTACTGAGTATTGGTGCGCTGATCTAACTAACAGCACTTCACTCCTTTCTCATCCAAAGCCGCTTCTCACAGCGGCTTTTTTATTGTTCCCTCTCAATGTAACCCTCTGCCACTGAAACAGCTCCTCAAAGCCATACACGCGATATTCAAGGTTCTTCTGTTCGTAGCCAAGCTCAACTAAACTCAAAGCACTCGCAATAGAAGAATCAATCCTACTTTTAAACATCTAATTTTCTTGATGAAATAACACTCTATTTTCAACCATGATGTTTAAACAAATAGTTAGTCACTTATTAGCGTTAATTATATTTAAAGTAATTAATAGCCTAATAAACAGACGAGGATTAATGCCCTTTTCTATCAAAAAACACACTTAAACAGCCGATTTTAAAATGTGATCGCAACAGCTTTATTCGCATTTACTTTGTTAATAAACAATTAATTCCACATCCAAAATTAAATATCTAAATAAAAACACTGCATACTTCCAAGCTAAGTACACTCTTATCAATAAAACTATTCTGCATATAATCCCTCGTAAATTAGATTCTAGTAAGTTTCGTCAAAAAAGCGTGCATAAAGTTCCCTAACTGCTAACTATTTAGAATGTATTATTCATAACTGAAAGTGCATAAAGTTTGTTAAAACCCTTAATTTTAAAGGGCTGCGGGATAAAAAACGATTTGTGATAGATCTCTAAGAATACCTGACTAGCAGGCGTAATATTAATTCCAGACAAGAGATATGAATAAATAATTCATTCTTCTCAACTGAAAATAAATAATTACTCTTAGCGATAAAAGTAATTCAAATATATAAGAGAGAGACGATCATGAGTAAGTTCTATGTAGGTTCTGAAATAGGTCAATTACGCCGCGTTCTAGTTCACCGTCCAAGACGCGCACTGACTCACCTAACACCCTCTAACTGTCACGATTTACTATTTGATGACGTACTGGCTGTTGAACGTGCTGGTAAAGAGCATGACGCATTTACTCAAACGCTGCGTGATCAAGGTGTTGAAGTTCTTCTTCTTACTGACCTACTAGCAGACACGCTAGCAGTGCCAGAAGCGAAAGATTGGCTTTTGAATCATCAAGTTTCTGATTACCGCTTAGGCAAAACCTTTGCTAACGATGTGCGCTGCTACTTGGGCGACTTACCAAACCTAGAACTAGCAAAAATCCTAACGGGTGGTCTGTCTTACGCTGAGATGCCAATGAAATCATCTTCAATGATGCAAGGCATGCACGCACCAACCGACTTCATTATCGAACCGCTACCAAACCACCTATTTACTCGTGACACATCTTGCTGGGTATACGGTGGCGTATCCATCAACCCGATGGCGAAACCTGCTCGTCAACGTGAAACCAACCACGTTCGCGCTATTTACCGCTGGCACCCAACATTTGCTGGCCAAGACTTCATTAAGTACTTCGGCGATGAAGAAAACATCAGCTACGACAACTCAACCATTGAAGGCGGTGACGTTCTTGTAATCGGTCGCGGTACGGTTCTTATCGGTATGTCTGAGCGTACAACAGCACAAGGTGTTGAGCACTTAGCATCGAGCCTATTCAAACACGGTCAAGCGAAACAAGTTATCGCAATGCAGCTACCAAAACACCGCTCTTGCATGCACTTAGACACCGTTATGACGCACATGAACGAAGATACGTTCTCTGTTTACCCTGAAGTGGTGAGTAAAGACCTACAGTGCTGGAACCTAACTGGTGATGAGTCTGGCGCAGTGAAAGTGAAAGAAGAAGGCTACTTCGTAACAGCTATCGAAAAAGCACTTGGCGTAGACAAGCTAAACCTAATCACGACCGGTGGTGACAACTTCCATGCAGAACGTGAGCAGTGGAACGATGCAAACAACGTTCTAACGGTTAAACCTGGCGTTGTGATTGGCTACGAAGGCAACACCTACACCAATGAAAAATACGATAAAGCAGGCATCACAGTTCTTCCTATCCCTGGAGATGAACTTGGCCGCGGTCGCGGTGGCGCACGCTGCATGAGCTGCCCAATTGAGCGTGATGGTATCTAATCACTAAGACGAAAACGGCCAAGTTGAATGATCTTAAATAATCTCAGCTTGGCCAAAATGAGAGAACACAATTATGACTAAGCAAACTGTTGTTGTTGCACTCGGCGGTAATGCCTTACTTCGTCGCGGTGAGCCGTTAGAAGCCGATGTTCAACGCCGTAATATTGAAACAGCGGTTAAAACCATCTCTGAAATCGCGAAAGTGTACAACGTGGTTCTAGTACATGGTAATGGCCCACAAGTTGGTTTACTGGCTCTGCAAGGTTTGGAATACAAAAAAGTAAACCCGTATCCGCTAGATGTATTGGGCAGTGAGACTCAAGGCATGATCGGCTACATGCTGATGCAAGAGTTCAAGAACTATCTACCTAACCGCAACATCTCGTGCATGTTGACGCAAATGACCGTTGATCCAAACGATCCTGCATTCGCCGATCCAACGAAGCCGATTGGCCCGATCTACGAAGAAGCGGAAGCGCGTGAATTGGCGGAGAAATTCCACTGGATCGTCAAACCAGACGGCCAACACTTCCGTCGCGTTGTGCCAAGCCCACGCCCTACTGGCATTGTTGAGCACGAAGCGATCACCCAACTTATCGATGCAGGCCACCTAGTGATTTGTACTGGCGGCGGTGGCATCCCAGTGAAAAAAGAGAACGGCAAATTAGTGGGTGTTGAAGCGGTTATCGACAAAGACATGTCAGCGGCTTTCTTAGCGAAACAACTGGATGCGGATGCACTGCTTATTTTGACCGACGCGGACGCTGTTTACCTTGATTGGGGCAAACCGACTCAACACGCACTGCGCAGCACCACACCAAGTGAACTGGCGAAATTCGAATTTGATGCAGGCTCTATGGGACCAAAAATTGAAGCATCGTGCGAATTCATTCAGCAAGGCGGCAAAGTCGTCGGTATTGGTGCACTCGAAGATGGTTTGCAAATCCTGCAAGGCTTGGCGGGCACCAACATCACCAAAGATTAATCTACTCGCGAGCTTTTCAAACCTTGCGAGAAAACTGAATCACCGTTTGAACTGAAATTAATACACAAAAATTGAATCGCGCTTTCTTGAATTTTCTTTCCCTGTAACAAGAAAGCGCCTAAATCTAAGAAGGAATACATCATGGCTTTTAACCTACGCAATCGTAACTTCCTAAAATTACTAGATTTCACTCCACGCGAAATTCAACACTTGTTAGATCTTTCTATGGAGCTAAAAAAAGCGAAGTACAACGGTTACGAACAGCCAACACTAACTGGCAAAAACATTGCGCTTATCTTTGAGAAAACCTCTACTCGTACTCGCTGCGCATTCGAAGTAGCGGCATTCGACCAAGGCGCTCGAGTGTCTTACTTAGGCCCATCTGGCTCTCAAATTGGCCACAAAGAATCAATGAAAGATACCGCTCGCGTTCTTGGCCGCATGTACGATGGCATTGAATATCGCGGCTTCGGTCAAGAAATCGTTGAAGAGCTAGGCGCTTACGCTGGCGTGCCAGTATGGAATGGTCTAACTGACGAATTCCACCCAACACAAATTCTTGCTGACTTCCTAACCATGACCGAATATGGCCGTGGTAAACAACTGCATGAAATCAGCTTTGCTTACCTAGGTGATGCTCGTAACAACATGGGTAACTCTCTGATGGTTGGCGCTGCGAAAATGGGCATGGACATTCGCCTTGTTGCTCCAAAACAGTTCTGGCCACAAGAAGAGCTATTGGCTCAGTGTCGTGAAATTGCAGAGCACACAGGCGGCAAAATCACACTGACTGAAGATGTTCAAGAAGGCGTGCAAGGTTGTGACTTCCTTTACACCGACGTTTGGGTATCGATGGGCGAAGCGAAAGAAGCATGGGCTGAGCGTATCAACCTAATGATGCCTTACCAAGTGAACATGGAAATGATCAAAGCAACAGGCAACCCACATGTGAAATTCATGCACTGCCTACCCGCTTTCCACGGCGAAGATACAACAGTCGGCAAACAACTTGCTGCTGAATATCCACAGCTTAAAGATGGCGTAGAAGTGACGGATGAAGTGGTCGAGTCTGAATACTCAATCGTGTTCGATGAAGCAGAAAACCGCATGCACACCATCAAAGCAGTAATGGTTGCGACACTAGGCAGCTAAGAAGTTAAGAAGTTAAGCACGCACTTGTTCGCAATAAATTGACAAGCTAAGTGCAATAACAGGGAAATGCGGGTGGCGTTCTTGGGATTTTGACCTTGGATAAAACCCGCATTTTTTTTCATGTCCTTGAAAAGATTATTACCTGAAAAAGCCTGAGATTCGCAGTTCCAACAAAGGCTTAAATGGAAACTAGAAACGGACGTGATTTCGCATAAAAATCCATTAAATGAATACTTTACGGAAAGTATTGCATGGCCTTTTTATCTGAGTATAATCCTCCGCAATTTGTCTAAAGAGAGCAAAAAATGAACCGCAATTCTGTCGCACATAATTGTCAAACTACACGCCAAAGAGTGGCGGTGGTGTCATTTTTATTTTGCTCTATTGATCGTTTCGAAGCCTCCTATTTTTAGGGGGCTTTTTTTTGTCCGCAATTTGACTGTATGCATAGAAAAAGGAAGACCCGTTATGGCGCATTCGTTATTTAACAAGCACATCATCTCCATTCCAGAGCTCTCTCGTGATGAACTGGAGCTTATCGTCGATACTGCCGCAAGACTCAAAGCAGAGCCAAATCCAGAGCTGCTGAAAAATAAGGTGGTGGCGAGCTGCTTCTTTGAGCCTTCAACTCGAACTCGCCTTTCATTTGAGACCGCCGTCCAGCGCCTTGGTGGCACGGTCATTGGCTTTGATAATGGCGGTAACACCTCACTGGCGAAGAAAGGCGAAACACTTGCCGATTCAGTGCAGGTTATTTCATCCTACGTCGATGCCTTTGTAATGCGTCACCCACAAGAAGGGGCAGCACGTTTAGCGTCTGAATTTTCTAACGGTGTGCCGGTAGTAAACGGCGGCGACGGTGCTAACCAGCACCCGACGCAAACCTTGCTGGACCTGTTCTCGATTTACGAAACACAAGGCACGCTCGATAACCTCAATGTGGCGTTCGTCGGCGACCTAAAATATGGCCGTACCGTGCACTCATTGACCCAAGCACTATCGAAATTCAATAACGTGCGTTTCTTCTTTATCGCGCCAGAAGTCTTAGAGATGCCAGATTACATCTGTAAAGAATTGGAAGAGATGGGCATCCAATACAGCACTCACAGCAGCATTGAAGAAGTCGTGCCGGAACTGGATGTTCTGTACATGACTCGCGTGCAGAAAGAGCGCTTTGATGCGTCGGAATACGCACACATGAAATCGGCTTACATCCTCACCGCCGATACATTGAAAGACGCTCGTCAAAACATGAAGGTACTTCACCCGCTGCCACGCGTCGACGAAATCACCACCGACGTTGATAAAACGCCACACGCTTACTACTTCGAACAAGCTGAAAACGGTGTATACGCTCGCGAAGCCCTATTGGCCCTAGTTCTTAACGACACTTTATAAGCAGGAGAAACAGTCATGGTTAAACAAACTCAGCTACAAGTAGAAGCGATCCGTAACGGCAGCGTGATTGACCACATCCCTGCTCACCTTGGTATCAAAATCCTTAAACTGTTTAAGCTACACAAGACAGAACAGCGCATCACTATGGGCTTAAACCTGCCATCATCGGCACTTGGCCATAAAGATCTAATCAAGATTGAGAACATCTTCCTGACCAAGGAACAAGCCAACCAATTGGCTCTTTATGCTCCGCAGGCAACGGTCAATCAGATTGAAGAGTATAAAGTGGTTAATAAGCTAACCCTTGTGCTGCCAGAGCAAATCCACAGTGTCTACTCTTGCCCGAATAGCAACTGTATTTCGCACGGTGAACCTGTCGAAAGCAGCTTTAAAGTGCAGCTAAAACAGGAAAACGTGCAGCTAAAATGTCACTACTGTGAAAAAGTATTCTCTCGCGAGATCATGAGTGAAATTCGCTAACCCTTAGCGCCATTATCACGGTCTCCAAAGCACCCTAATACCGATGGATATTTATGCCAAACTTGGAATAAATATCCATTTAACAAAAGAATAAAACTCCAAAATAAAAGCAATTAACTAGAATTTTATTTGGTGATCCCCTTCAAAAAGATAACTATCCTTTAGTGGTAGACTCAATGGGTAGACGATCATACATCACGCATACCTTCCCTCTTTATTTCGGGATTCATCGGTAAGCCCTATTTAACAATCGTACTCTACGGCTTTGGGAGTACGCTCGGCGCTATGGACAAGCGATAACCACATGTTGACCTTAAGGAGTTGTTCATGAACCCAATCACTGAGCACGGTTGCTTGTATTCAGCTGAAGATAAAACACTGACTGCAGCGTGCAAACGCTTACTACAACAACAAAGCTTCTCGACCCAAAATCAACTGCGAGAGAAACTCGTCGATATTGGCTATACCGGTATCAGCCAATCGACCGTATCTCGTATTTTGTCACAGCTTGGTGTTGTCAAAATTCAGAATGCTTGCGGTAAAAAGGTTTACTGCATCACGGTTGAAAGTGCACCGGTTCGTGTCGATGCATCCATCTCATCGCAAATCGAATTCATCACTCATAACCAAGCGATGGTCATCGTAAAAACTCATCCAGGTTGTGCTCAATTAGTCGCAAGATTAGTCGATATCGACCCACATACTGAGATTATCGGCACCGTTGGCGGTAATGATACCGTGCTTATTATTCCAAAAGATACGATGAATATTGATGCTTGCGAACAAGTAGTAAAAGCACGCTTGGGTGTAGCTTAAATGTCTCTTTTACAAAGGCAAGTCACTCAAGTTGAATTGCAGCTCCCCACTCGATTACCCAATAAAATCGCTATCCCGCCTTAGGGGATATTTGTTTGCCGATGAAACTAATAGCAAACTATTACGGTCTGATTGAGTTAAGATACCTTCAACTCCATTTTGATGACTAAATAGTATGCGACGACTTGCCACATTACTTTTTGTTTGTGTTTCCCTATTCACCCAGCCTGCGTGGGCGCTATTTGGGAACGACAACGCCGAGCCAAGCTTCGGAGGCAATAACAATGGTTTTGTCCCTGTAGACCAAGCTTTCCCTTTCAATTACTACCAGCAAGACGACAAAGTACTTCTCGACTGGCAAGTAAAAGAGGGCTACTACCTCTATCAACATAGCCTCTCGTTCACCGGGCAAAATCTCGCTATCGGTAATGTTGAATTAGAAGATGGTAAGCCGCACCAAGATGAATTCTTCGGTGAGGTGAGCATTTATACTCAGCCGTTATTCGTGCAAGTTCCTCTGCAGAGTTACCAAGATGGCTCACAGCTGATCGTTAAGTATCAAGGCTGTGCGGACGCAGGGTTCTGCTACCCACCAGAGACTCGTATCATCGACATTGAACCTTTCACAGCAACAGGTTCTGCTAATTCGCAAGGTAGTGACTCACAAGCTTCATCTTCTGCTGGCAACGAAACCGATGTTTCTACGCAACCAACATCTCCGAAAGCAGACGTTGTAAGTAACACGACTCAACAGCCAAATGCCCCTGTTTCAAAAGAAGCAGGCTTAGCCGATAAGCTCGGTGACAGTTGGTGGACCCCTCTATTATTCTTAGCACTCGGTGTTGGTTTAGCCTTTACGCCGTGTGTGCTGCCTATGTATCCGATTCTAACGGGTATCGTTTTAGGTGGTGGCAAACTCAGCCAAGGTCGCGCGCTGATGCTGTCCTTTATTTACGTGCAAGGCATGGCGTTAACCTACACCTTATTAGGTTTAGTGGTTGCTTCAGCAGGCATGCAATTCCAAGCCGCTATGCAGCACCCTTACGTGCTGATCGCGCTGAGTGTTCTGTTCGTGGCATTAGCAATGTCGATGTTTGGCGTTTATAACCTGCAACTGCCAAGCAGCATCCAAACTTGGCTCAACAACCAAAGCAACAAGCAGCAAGGTGGCAATACCTTGGGCGTATTCGCAATGGGCGCTATCTCTGGCTTGGTGTGTTCACCTTGTACCACGGCGCCATTGTCAGGCGCGCTGCTGTATGTGGCTCAGAGTGGCGACCTCTTTACCGGTGCGATTGCTCTGTATGCATTAGCCATGGGTATGGGTATTCCGCTGATTTTAGTTGCGGTATTTGGTAATAAGCTATTGCCTAAAGCGGGCAGCTGGATGGACAAGGTGAAGATCGTATTCGGCTTTATCTTGCTGGCAGCACCTATCTTCCTGCTAGAGCGCATCATTCCTGAATTGTGGGCAACCGTGCTTTGGTCTGGCCTTGGCTTCATCGCCTTTGGTTGGCTGTACCATAGCAAGAATGCACTGCCATTCGGCGGCTGGAAGCAGAGTGCGGTAGGCATCATCGCGATGCTTGGCTTGTTTGCTTCGGCACAGCCTGCATTGAACTATTGGTTTGCGGAGAAGAGCGTAACGGTAGAACAACAGCACATCCAATTTGCACGCATCAACACGGTTGAAGAGCTAGAAATCCAGCTCATCGAAGCGAAGAAACTCGGTAAGCCTGTGATGCTCGACTTCTACGCCGATTGGTGTGTGGCGTGTAAAGAGTTCGAGAAGTACACCTTCCATCAAGCTGATGTGGAAAACAAGCTTTCTGACTTTGTATTGCTACAAGCCGATGTAACGAGAAACATGCCTCAAGACATTGAACTGCTTAAACAATTACAGGTACTTGGCTTACCGACGATTGAGTTCTGGGATGGCGAGGGTAACCATGTTCCAAATGCTCGTGTAACCGGTTTTATGCCTGCCGATGTATTCTTAAAACACATGCAAAACCACCAGCTATAACGGCAATATTCACTAAAATATAAGCCGAATCGAAAGCCGCACCGCCCCTCCGTAACGAGATGGCAGTGCGGCTTTTTTGCTATTCAGAGTAACGCTTTCTTATTCCGGGGATAAAAGTCGATATGGTTCAGACTTTTAATGCATAGATATTGTCCACATACTCAATCAGGATGATAATAAATATTAACTAAATTGTTAAAAGTATGAACGTCATGGACTCGACCTATACCATCATCATTGCTGATGACCACCCTCTCTTTCGCAACGCCCTGTTTCAGTCAGTTCATATGGCGATCAGTGGTGCGAACCTGCTTGAGGCCGATTCTCTCGATGCCTTACTGACTCTGCTAAAGAAAGAAGGCGAGCCGGATCTATTACTGCTCGATCTGAAAATGCCGGGCGCCAATGGCATGTCAGGCTTAATTCAACTGCGCGCTGAATACCCAGATCTACCGATTGTGGTGGTTTCTGCCAGTGAAGATGCCAGCGTGGTCACTCAGGTGAAGAGCCACGGTGCGTTTGGCTTTATTCCTAAGTCGAGTGATATGCGTGAGTTGGTGAGTGCACTGAATCAAGTGCTGAATGGCGACCCGTTCTTCCCTGAAGGGCTTATCACCAATAATGCAGCGTGTAGCGACCTTGCAGAAAAGATTTCCACACTGACGCCTCAGCAATACAAGGTATTAGGGATGCTTTCTGACGGCTTGCTTAACAAGCAAATCGCGTATGAATTGAATGTTTCGGAAGCGACCATCAAAGCACATATGACGGCCATCTTCCGTAAACTGGATGTGAAAAATCGTACTCAAGCGGTTATCTTGCTACAAGAAGTCCACAATTAAGCTTCACTGATATCCTCTTCTAAAGTCGTCTTAGGTAAACATAAACCCAACCTGACGACTTTATGATCATCTATCTCTGCAACCACCCAAGTGATGTCATGCCACTCAAAGCTATCACCCAATACAGAGTGTGCGCCAAGCTCTTGAGCAACCAATTGTTTTAGCGTCATTTCTCGCTCTTCTTCCGAGCCAAGTTCAATACCATAACAATCACTCACTGCCGCAACTGATAGCTCAACATCCAAGAAGAAGTCACCAAAGAATCGTGCCGCCTCTTCTGCTAGAGGCGCCTCACTGAACAACGAACTTAAGCTGTCCAAATCTTTGTCTTGACCAAGCACACATAAGATATCGTTCGCCTCTAACACGGTGCTGCCTGATGGGTGAAGCAAGGCATCCTTTCTAAACAGTGCAGTAATTCGCGTTCCTTCCGGCATAGACAAACGCTTTAGTGGTTCGCCCACACACCACTTCTCTTCTTTCAGCTTGTAGACAAACATCTCCCACTCACTAGCAGGGTAAATTTCAATGCCAGTACGAGAAATCGGTGTCGGCGTTGGAGGTAGCGTCACTTGAGCCAATCTCGCGACTTTCATCAAGCTGCCGCCTTGAACAATCAGCGACACCATAACCACGAAGAACGCGATGTTGAAGTAAAGCTGAGCATTAGGCAGGCCAGCCATCATCGGGAACACCGCCAGAATGATCGGTACCGCGCCGCGTAGACCGACCCAAGAAACAAACCAGCGTTCTTTGGTGGTAAAGCTTCTGAACGGCAGCAAACCCAACCAAACCGACAGCGGACGAGCAAACAAAATCATACCGAAGGCCAGTGCCAGCGCAGGCAGAGCAATGTCCATCAACGTTGATGGCGTCACCAATAAACCCAATACCAAGAACATCACGATCTGGCTTAGCCACGTCATGCCATCAAGAACATTAAGAATCGAGTGTCGCGAGCGCGTCGGACGATTACCAATGAACAAGCCCACTAGGTAAATCGATAAGATGCCGCTGCCGCCAAGCATGTTAGAGAACGCAAACAGAGCCACGCCCCCACTGAGTACCAGAATGGAATAAAGGCCATCAGCCAATTGTACTCGATTGATTAAGCTCCATAGAACCCAGCCGCCGCCAATACCAACAAGAGTACCGATACCAAACTGCATCGCAAAACTTTGCAGTAGGAAGTTCATTCCCATCTCAGCGTCAGGGTTACCTAACAGCGCAATTAAGGTCACCGTCAGGAAGACCGCCATTGGGTCGTTAGTGCCCGATTCGATCTCTAGGGTTGAGCCAACACGCTCATTGAGACTCTGTCCTTTCAGCAAAGAGAATACCGCTGCCGCATCGGTTGAACCAACAATCGCCCCGACCAAGATGCCCTGCATTAATGACAAGTCAAACAGCCAAGCCGCCATTAATCCGGTTAAGGTTGCTGTACATGCGACACCTATCGTCGCCAGCGAGAGCGAAGGCCAGAAAGCGACCTTGAAGCTCGCCACCTTGGTTCGCATACCGCCATCCAACAGAATCACGGCAAGCGCAAGGTTACTCACCAAGTAGGTCAGTGAGTAATCATCGAAATGAATATTACCGGGTCCATCTTCACCCGCTAACATACCAACGAACAAAAAGATCAAAAGAATAGGAACGCCCAATCGAGAGGACACTTGTGAGAAAAGCACGCTGATGGCGATGAGTACGGCACCAGTCAAGAATAAGTGGTTAATGGTTATTGCGTCCAATTCGTTCCCCCAAAGAATAAAATCCGAGCTTTAAGCCTGTTGATCTTTTGCCACTAGCTTGTTGATCTTCTGCCGTTTAGCAAGGCACGGTCGGTGAAAGTGCCGTTGTTACTATAACAAACTTATGTTTCGCTTCGTGTCATAAGCAGGGCTAAATACCGTTTCTCAGTCATTTAGTTGTTAAATTTTATGACTCGCAGTCTAATTCATCCCTTTTTGTTAGACCTTTGGCTAATTTAACAACATTGTAACATCACATTTTTCTATGGTTATGTCTCCTAGCTCCCATATTTCAGTGCATTAGCGCTAATACCATCCCGACTAAAGTTGCACAGATCCCTTGACTTATCCTTGCTACATTCTAAATCGTAACATTACGTTAACACGCTATTTTACAAAACGGTTTCACAAAAACAGTTTCTACGAAAACGGAATAAAGGAGAAGGCAATGGCGTTCGAATCTACGGAACATGCTCAAGCCTACTGGAAGGAAAACTTGGGAATTATGGGAACACTGCTCGCGGTCTGGTTTGCGGTGTCTTACGGCGCTGGCATCTTATTTGTGGATGCCCTCAATACCGTTCAGTTTGGCGGGTTCAAGCTAGGATTTTGGTTCGCTCAGCAAGGTTCGATATACACCTTCGTGGCGCTGATATTTATTTACGTTGTCCGCATGAATGCGCTCGACAAAAAATACAACGTACAGGAAGACTAGAGGCTAGAACATGGATATTCAAACTTGGACGTTTATTCTCGTCGGTATTACTTTCGCGGTATATATCGGCATCGCAATCTGGGCTCGTGCAGGGTCTACTAGTGAGTTCTACGTTGCTGGCGGTGGTGTACACCCAGTAGCAAACGGCATGGCGACCGCCGCTGACTGGATGTCGGCAGCATCATTCATCTCAATGGCAGGTATCATCTCATTCGTTGGTTACGACGGTGCGGTTTACCTAATGGGTTGGACAGGTGGTTATGTACTACTTGCGCTATGTTTAGCACCTTACCTACGTAAGTTCGGTCAGTTTACGGTTCCTGATTTCATCGGTGAGCGTTACTACTCGAAAACGGCACGTATGGTAGCGGTATTCTGTGCAATCTTCGTATCGTTTACGTACGTTGCAGGCCAGATGCGTGGTGTGGGCGTTGTATTCTCTCGTTTCCTAGAAGTTGATATTAACCTAGGCATCATCATTGGTATGGGTATTGTGTTCTTCTACGCAGTACTAGGTGGCATGAAAGGCATCACTTATACGCAGGTAGCTCAATTCTGTGTCCTCATTTTCGCCTTCCTTGTTCCAGCAATCTTTACCTCAATCATGATGACAGGTAACCCACTTCCACAAGTTGGTATGGGCTCTACGCTATCAGGCACAGATGTTTACCTTCTTGATAAACTGGATGGACTGACCGAAGAACTCGGATTTACCGCCTATACCGAAGGTAACAAGAGCATGGTAGATGTATTCTTCATCTGTGCGGCTCTAATGGTCGGTACTGCGGGTCTTCCACACGTAATCATTCGTTTCTTCACGGTACCAAAAGTACGTGATGCTCGTATCTCAGCGGGTTGGGCACTACTGTTCATCTCATTGCTATACACAACAGCACCAGGCGTTGCAGCATTCGCTCGTGTAAACATGATCGAAACAATCAACGGCCCTGACATGCAAGGTGTCGCTGCAGCGGACGCACCAAGCTGGTACAGAAACTGGGAAAGCACTGGCCTAGTAGGTTGGGAAGATAAGAACGGCGATGGCAAAATGTTCTACTCGGGCGATGAGCGCAACGAGATGAAGATTAACCGTGACATCATCGTACTGGCTTCTCCAGAGCTAGCGAAACTACCAAACTGGGTTGTAGCACTGCTTGCAGCCGGTGGCCTAGCAGCCGCACTATCAACAGCCGCGGGTCTACTATTGGTCATCTCAACGTCGATTTCACATGACTTGTTGAAGAAAGGCTTCAGACCAAACATGACCGACAAGCAGGAGCTGTTAGCCGCTCGTCTGGCAGCCATGGTCGCGATTGTCGGTGCCGGTTACTTAGGTATTAACCCACCAGGCTTTGTAGCACAGGTAGTAGCGTTTGCCTTCGGCTTAGCCGCAGCATCCTTCTTCCCAGCGATTATCCTAGGTATCTTCTACAAGAAGATGAACAAGGAAGGCGCAATTGCAGGTATGTTGTCAGGTATTGCCTTCACAGCAAGCTACATCATCTACTTCAAGTTCATTAACCCAGCAGCAAGCACACCTGAAAACTGGTGGTTTGGTATCAGCCCAGAAGGCATCGGTACGCTAGGTATGTGTCTAAACTTCGTAGTATCGATTGCTGTAAACAAAGTAACTGCTGAAGTACCACAAGATGTACAAGATATGGTTGAGAACATCCGTTACCCGAAAGGTGCAGGTGAAGCTCACGACCACTAAGCACGACCATTAAACAAAGATGTTTAGCAAAAAATGAATCAGTACTTACATTGTAGGGATTAGGTACTGACTCCAGAAAGCCGATACTTCGTGTATCGGCTTTTTCTTTTTCTGCTCACTTTATAAAAAGATAAACAAAGGGTTGTTTTTAAAATTTTATTTGATAATAATTATCATTAACATCCAATAAAGAGATGCAGATGATGATGAAAGAGCAGCAGGTTCTCTATTCGAGATTTTACAAAGCACAGGATCGCTTTGCTTCATTAGAACAAGTTCAAGGCAATGAGCCGTTTGTAATTCGAGAGTATATCGAGTGTGCACTGACGCTTTCGGCTTACTATGAAAAGCATGCCGCTCAAGAAAACATCTTGTTGTGCGAGCTGTATCTACGCCAAGTTTTCTTTCATTTGATTGAAGCGATTGAGTCTCCTCAGCGCAGTTTCGCCTTTCGTCATATCTGCCTAGACTCTATTCACTCACCACTATTTTATTTGAAGCGCCACTACTGCCAGCAACCTCAAGGCCAAGCGCGTTTTTTGAATCTCAGCCAAACACTAAAACAAGTCCAAGCCCCACTTGGCTAACAAGGATAGAACATGACCCTACAATTTCGGATTGAAAAAGACAGCATGGGCGAAGTGAAAGTCCCTGCCGATGCGCTATACCAAGCACAAACTCAGCGTGCAGCGGATAACTTCGCGTTTAGCTCTCACAAGATGCCGACCAGTTTTATTCAAGCACTGGCGTTAATTAAACAGGCAGCGGCAGATACCAATACTCAGTTAGGTCTACTGGAAGGTGATATTGCCAACGCGATAGCCGAAGCCAGCCAAGAGATCATTGAGGGTAAACACCTCGATCAATTCCCTATCGATGTCTACCAAACCGGTTCAGGTACCAGTTCCAACATGAATGCCAATGAAGTGATTGCTACGCTTGCCTCAAGAAGCTTGCAAGGCGACGTGAACCCCAATGATCACGTCAACATGGGCCAAAGCAGTAACGATGTGGTGCCAACCGCAATTCAAGTGAGCGTTGCTTTGATGGCTGAAAATAAGCTATTACCTGCATTAACTCACCTTTCTGAAGCACTCACCATCAAACAACAGGAACTTGCGGAGGTCGTGAAGACCGGCCGCACTCATCTAATGGATGCGATGCCAATGACCTTTGCTCAAGAGCTAGGTGGTTGGAAATTTCAGATAGAACACGCTAAGCAAGCAATAGAGAACACCCTGCCCGCTATCAAGGCTTTAGCACAAGGTGGTACTGCGGTTGGAACAGGGATCAATGCTGACCCACGCTTTGCCGATAAGTTTGCGAGTAACCTGTCTCAATCGACAAAGATCAGTTTTAGCTCGAGTGAAAACTTCTTTTTTAGCCTCAGCAGTCAAGACGCGATCGTTGCGCTGTCAGGTCAGCTCAAAACGGCAGCAGTTGCGATCATGAAGATCTCAAACGATCTTCGCTGGATGAACTCTGGGCCGTTGGCTGGCTTAGGGGAAATTGAATTACAGGCTCTACAACCAGGCTCATCGATCATGCCTGGCAAGGTAAATCCTGTGATTCCAGAAGCTGCAGCTATGGCGGCGGCGCAAGTCATTGGCAACGACACCACCATTACCGTAGCCGGACAATCAGGTAACTTCCAACTTAATGTGATGCTGCCAGTGATTGCTCATAACGTGTTGGAAAGTATTGAGTTATTGGCAAACAGCTCAGTCGCTTTAGCGGACAAAGCCATCGCGACCTTCACGGTACGCCAAGACAATCTCGATTTGGCACTGTCAAAGAACCCAATCCTAGTGACCGCACTTAACCCTGTGATTGGCTACTTGAAGGCGGCTGATATTGCCAAGAAAGCTTACAAAGAAGGCTTACCAATTCTGGATGTCGCAGAAAGAGAAACCGATCTTAGCCGAGAAGAGCTCAGTAAACTGCTTGATCCAACCACACTGACACAAGGTGGCATTGCTGGTTAGTTATTGAATTAAAAAACGAATAGTCATCCACAGAAACAAAAAAGGCCTCATCTGAGGCCTTTTTAATATCTAAGAGTTAATTAAACTAGCTCACTCGATTCAAGACCGCTCTTAACTTAAGTGGTTTCACTGGCTTGGCAATAAAGCTAAAGCTGTTGGCCTTTATCGCTGCCAACATGTCATCGGTTCTATCGGCACTGATGATGACACCTTCAAAAGAGTCTCCGAGGCGCAAGCGACACTGCTGCAGGACTTCGAGACCCGTTCTGCCATTATCTAAACGGTAATCAGAGAAAATCACATCAGGTAGCCAACCCTCATCTAGGCACTGCAAGCTTTCGACCAAATCAACCGCCGTCTTAACCTCACAGCCCCAACGTCCGATCAGGTTTTCCATACCGACTAAGATTTCTCGTTCATTATCGACACACAATATCTTGAGATGTTCGATGTCGCTGGTCGCCATTGGCGTCGAAGCTTGCACAACTGGAGCCACTTTTTCCGCTCTAGCTAAGGTGATGGAAAAGACACTGCCTTGCCCCGGCCATGAGCGCATCGAAATTTGATGGCCAAGCACATGAGCAATACCTTTCGAGATAGCCAGCCCTAACCCCAATCCTTGATCGGCTCGTACTTGGCTGCCACGAGTAAACTCTTCAAAGATTTCTTGTTGCTTGTCTTCATCGATACCGGTTCCATTATCCCACACATCAATTCGAACCTGTCCATTGACTCTTCTCGCACCCAGTACCACTTTCCCTTCCGGGTTATAGCGGAACGCATTGGTCAAAAAGTTCTGAATCACACGCCTCAACAGCTTAGGGTCTGAATGAATGAACAATGACGACGGAATCATCTTAAACTCAATTTTCTGTTGTCTCGCTAGAGCGCTAAATTCCGCGTTCAAATTGGTTAATACGTCATGCACGGCAATCGCGTGAATGTTGGTTTCTAACTTTCCGGACTCCAATCGAGAGATATCCAGCAAGTCACCAATCAAATCTTCTGCGGCGCCAAGTGCACTCTCGATGTGAGATGACAACTGCTTCACCTCTTGCTCTTTTGCCACCTCAGACAGTGACGAAGCAAATAGACGTGCGGCATTGAGCGGCTGCATCAAATCGTGGCTTACCGCGGCTAGAAAACGACTCTTAGATTGTGATTCTTGATCCGAAATCTGCGTGGCTTTTACCAAGCGATGGTTCAGTTTTTCGAGTTCTTGAGTTCGCTCATGCACTCTCGATTCCAAACTTTCGTTGGCATCTTTTAGCGCTTGCTCTGCTTGTCGGAATACCGTGATGTCGGTAAAGCTCATCACAAAGCCACCACTTGGCATCGGGTTACCTTGCACTTCAATCACTCGACCATCAGGACGAATGCGAGAAGAGGTATGTCGAGTGCCTTGCTCCAAATGATAAACACGGCGACGCACATGATCTTCAGGGTCACCCGGACCACACAAACCTTGCTGAGCATTATGGCGAATCACATCGGAGATCGGCCTGCCCACTTGTATCAAACCAGCAGGGAACTCAAACAATTCTAGATAGCGCTGATTCCACGCCACCAGCCTCATTTGTTTGTCGATTACTGCGATGCCTTGGCCAATATGTTCAATCGCGCCTTGCAGTAAACCACGGCTGAAGTCGTACAGTTCCGAAGCTTCATCCACGATGGTCGCGACTTCTTCAAGCTGCATGTTTCTTCCCTGTAAAGCGGAAGTAAGTACTAACTTAGCAGACGAAGCACCGAATACTCCGGCGAGCACGCGCTCTGCGTGTCGAATCAGACTTGCAGGCGCTTGTTGATTAGGAAGCAGCGGCTGACCGTGTTGTTGCCAATAGCTGTGTAAGGCACTTTTCGCACGTTTGCGACCCACAAAACGCGACGCCAGCATCTCTAATTCAGCGACCGTCACTCGGTTCTGGTAAAGGCTGATATTCTCGTTTTCAGGCAGCGGCGTGCCAACAAATGCTGCTGATTGTAAGCGCTCACTTAGGCTTGGCCTGGTCGACATCGAAACTACGGCATAGCACAAGGTATTAAGTACAATACTCAGCACAATGCCCCAGTTTGAACTGCTGATATTCCAGCTACTGAGCAGTTCTGGCGGCGTGATAATCCACAGTAAAAGGTTACTTTCACTGTCGCCAGCCAACATGCTGGTTTGGCTCATCAAGGTAATCAGCCAAATCAACGAGCCCACCATTAAGCCGACATACACGCCCTTGCGGTTACCCGGGCGCCAGTACAAACCACCAATAAGTGCTGGCGCGAATTGAGCAATCGCAGCAAAGGAAAGAAAGCCAATCGCTGACAGTGAATGGATGGTATCGAGCGCTTGATAAAACAGCCAAGCACCCAGTAACAGCAGTAAAATTAGCCCGCGGCGAATCACCAATAGCAGGCCAGAAAAGTGTCGATGGGTTCTTTGGGTTAGGCGCATACGGCGCAGTAACAGTGGCATCACTAAATCATTCGACACCATGATCGCCAAGGCGATGGTCGACACTATCACCATGCCACTTGCCGCAGACGTACCACCAAGGAAAGCCAGCAAGGCAATGTGATTAGCGCCTTCTGACATTGGCACACTGATCACATAGGTATCCGCTGGCATACCAGTAAGTAGTCCTTGTCCTGCCCAAGCAATTGGCAGCACGAACAGTCCCATCAAAATCAGGTAAAGCGGAAACAACCAGCGAGCGGTATGCAGGTCTTGAGGACGTTCGTTCTCTACCACCATGGTATGGAACTGGCGGGGCAAACAGACAATCGCCAACATGGTTAAAACGGTATGAATAATTAAGGTCGGAATATTGGGTGATTCGTAGGTGGAAGCCGCCACATCAAGCAAGTCGATCTTGTCGCTGCTCATCGCCAGATACATGATGAACAAGCCAACAATCAAGAATGCGGCGAGCTTAACGATGGATTCAAACGCCACCGCCATCATCATGCCACGGTGATGCTCTGTGTTATCAATGTGTCTTGTACCAAACAGCATGGTAAAAATAGCCAAAGCACCGACCACAAACCAAGACACATGATAGTCCTGATAACCGAAGTCAGCCGCTAGGTTGGGTGCAACAATATCCAACCCCATGGTAATACCACGCAGTTGCAGAGCAATATAAGGAAGGATACCAACCACGGCGATAACCGTCACCGCCACCGCTAAGCCCTGAGATTTTCCATAACGAGCCGCGATAAAGTCGGCAATGGAGGTGATATGTTCCCGCTTCGCAATCAGGATCAGCCGCGCCAAGATCCGCCAGCCTAGTGTAAAGACTAGAATCGGGGCGAGGTAAATGGGTAAAAAAGACCAAGGGTTGTTACTCGCCTGCCCGACCGTTCCATAGAAGGTCCAAGAGGTACAATACACGGCAATCGAAAGGCTATAGATCCACGGGCGCCAACGCGATAGCCAACGAACCTGCCTGTCTCCATACCAAGCGATCAGAAATAACACGCCCAAGTAGGCTAAAGAGACTGGAATTACTATCCATCCTTGCATTGAAAACCCTTTTTTCATCCATAAAAAAACCTCTCCATAAGGGAGAGGTTTCATTTAACTAAGGATGGGTGATTAACTCAATCGCATCGCTTAAATTCTGTGCTTTAGACTCTAATTATCAGCATTTGCTGTGAGATTCTGACTGTTCCGAATCTGATTGATTAATCTCAACCACTGAACTTCTTTCATCCAACTTAATGAACAGAGCAAGTGCACCCATTGCAGCCATGCCCCAGAAGATATTTGCGCCCCAAAGCTCATAACCCCAACCACTTAAGGTGGTCATCAGTGCAATAAAGGCACCTAATGGAATCGCGTTATACAGGGCTTGTAGCGCAACCATCTTGTTTTGTTCTTCAGATTGGATGTATTGAATCGCGGCGATGTGTGCCATGGCAAATGTCACACCGTGCAGCAACTGCACCATCACCAGTGCAAAAATCGCCGTGGTTGATGCGGTTATACCCCAACGCGCCATCACCCCAATAGCCGCGACGACAAACAAAGTACGCAGTGACCAGCCTGAGAATAATCGCTTACTCAGAGCAAATACGGCCACTTCAGCAACAACACCTAAACTCCACAAATAACCGATGATAGCTTCTGAGTGACCCGCTTCTTTCCAATAAATCGCACTAAAACTGTAGTAAGCCGCATGACTACCTTGCAGCAGCGCCATCAAGGCTAAAAACTTTACCACTGACGACTCACGCAGCAGTTCACCTAGTTTTGGTCGCGCCGCTTGTTGCTCAGATTGCGTTACTGGCATCACATTGGGGTTTCTCATCGCAAGAATCAATGACAGCAACACACCGGCAAGCGCAGTATACAAAATCATGTCAGTGCCGAATTGTGCCACCAAATAGCCAACAACCGTTGAACCTGCGATAAAGGCAATTGATCCCCAAAGACGAGTTCGGCCGTAGTCGAGCATTTTCAAACGACTGTAATGGTTAGCCATCGCATCAGAAAGAGGAATGATCGGCCCACAACAGAGGTTAAACAGTACCGTTGCCAACAACATCAGTATAAAGCTGCCACCGGTGAAGAAGTGGAAACCGACAAACAGCAGCGCAGCGAAACTCAAACAGCGTAGCGCTGGCATCAAGTGTTCCACTTTATGGATACGCGGCGTAATCACTAAGTTGGCCACACAACGAGTCGCAAAGCCGATACCAATCAATACGCCAATATCACCAGCAGACACGCCTTGGTCTTCAAACCACAACGCCCAAAATGGCAAATACACGCCATACGCAAAAAAGAAACCAAGAAAATACTGAGAGATCCAGCCATAGGGTGAAGGGCTAAACATAAATGACCTATAAAGTGTACGGAAAAAGGCAGCACCAATTATGCCTATCTCGCATACGATGAAAAAGGGAATTATTACTGGGATAGTATTCCCATATTCAATGGGTCTGGATATCGCATTTCAACAAGAGATTTCACGCTCATCAATACTCATACTCGCATTTAGACTAAAGTCGTCTGGAGCTTCGCTGGTATTTTGTCAGACTGAATAAAGACTCCCATTTCTTCTTGTGATGCTTATGCCTGACAAATTTAATATGCAGCACCCGCCCTTCGATAGCCTGTCCGACGCCGAACAGTTGAAGCTTCGCTCTTCATTAGACGTGGTGTATTACCGCTCTCAAGAAGTGATACTGGAAGCTGAAAGGCCGAGCCGACACCTGCATATTTTGATCAAAGGAGCTGTTGAAGAGCGCGCGAGCAGTGATGGTGAGATTTACGCACACTATGCCAATGACGATATTTTTGATGTCCGCAGCCAGTTTGAACCCCACACCAAACACCAATATATCGCACTCGAAGATACATTAAGTTATCTGCTGCCCACCGATATTTTTCTTGAGCTTTACCACGCCAATGGCCAATTCGCTGCCTACTTTGATAGCAACCTATCAACACGAAAAGCTTTGATAGAAGCCGCCCAGCAGCAACAGAATCTTGCCGAGTTTATATTAACCAAAGTGGATGACTCTATCTATCACCCACCACTGATACTTGAACCAAACCAACCGATCAACCAAGTCACTCAAACCCTTAAAGAACAAGGGTTAGACTCGGCCCTAGTCCATTTGGAACATGATGATCCAAAAGCTTTTGGATCATCATGTTCCTTGCCGTATGGAATCGTCACTCGAACCAATTTATTGCATGCTGTGATGCTCGATAATTTCACACTGGATGCGCCTGTCGGTGAGATCGCAACGTTTCCGGTGATGCACGTGAACCAAGGCGATTTCTTATTTAACGCCATGATTACCATGACCAGAAATCGAGTAAAAAGGTTGATGGTTTGTGATGGTAAAAATGCGGTCGGCATGGTGGATATGACACAGATTCTCAGTGCATTCTCCACACACTCCCACGTTCTTACTTTGCGTATTGCGCGCGCCACCAGCGTTGAAGAATTGGCAATGGCATCCAACAAACAACGTCAACTGGTCGAGAGCTTGCTCAGTAATGGGATTCGCACACGCTTTATCATGGAGCTGATTTCTGCGGTCAACGAACAGATCATAGAGAAGGCTTTTGAGTTGGTGATCCCACCTGCACTGCATAATCATTGCTGCCTAATCGTGCTGGGTTCTGAGGGGCGTGGAGAGCAAATTCTCAAAACCGATCAAGACAACGCTCTGATTATTCAAGATGGTTTGGAATGGCATCAATGCCAAAGTGCCATGAACGACCTCACACATACCCTTCAACAATTGGGTTACCCACTGTGCCCGGGCAACGTAATGGTCAACAATCCGAAATGGGTGCATTCAGAACAAGAGTGGAAACAAACCCTCACCCATTGGGTAAAAAAAGCCACGCCAGACACCGTGATGGATATCGCGATCATGGCAGATGCACACGCAGTAGCGGGGAATAGAGAGTTATTAAAACCTGTAAAGCAGCACCTCAGTGATTTAATGCTCGGACAAGAATTGATTCTGACGGAGTTCTGCCGCCCGGCGCTGAACTTCTCAGTTCCCCTGACCCTGTTTGGTAATGTGAAGCAATCTAAGTCCGGACTCGATATCAAACAAGGCGGTATTTTCCCTATCGTGCATGGTGTGAGAGCGCTTTGCCTAGAACATGGTGTCACGGTCAACAACACCTTCGAACGCATTGAGCAGCTGGTCAGCAAGAAAGTATTAGAGCAAAGTACTGCCGATAATCTCAGTGAAGCACTCAAGCAATTCTTTAAGTGGCGCTTAGCCCAAAGGCTTTCTCAGCAGCACAGCAGCAACAAGATTAACGTCAAACTGATGGAACGAGCAGACAGGGATCTGCTTCGTCATAGCCTGCACGTGGTGAAGAAATTCAAGCAATGGCTCGGCTACCACTATCAGATACGGGATTAGGCATTGAACGATGAATAGGTTGGTTCGCTATTACTGGCATCACAAGCTCAAAGGCTCCCTCTATCAGCCTCTGTTTAGTGCGCCTATTGATCATGAATATGTATCGCTCGATTGTGAAACCACCAGCCTAGATCCCAATCAGGCAGAATTAGTTACCATTGCCGCGACCAAGATCATCGGTAACCGAATCATTACCAGCCAACCTTTTGAAGTCCGGTTGCGCGCCCCCCAATCGCTCGATTGCAATTCAATAAAAATCCACCGTATCCGTCATCAAGATCTAAAGCAAGGCATCGAAGAAAAACAGGCTTTAATCGAGCTACTGAACTTCATTGGAAATCGTCCTTTAGTCGGCTATCACATCCGCTATGATAAAAAAATTCTCGACCGCGCCTGTTTAAAACAGCTTGGATTTCCACTGCCTAACCGATTAGTCGAAGTGAGCCAACTCTATCAAGACAAACTCGAAAGACAGCTGCCCAATGCCTATTTTGATCTCAGTATGGACGCCATCTGTCGCCAACTCGATTTACCTATCCCGGTCAATAAACATGATGCATTACAAGACGCTATCTCCGCTGCGCTGATCTTTGTGCGCCTGAAACATGGTGACCTTCCCCGTTTCAACTCTTCTTATTCTTAATTCAACCACTGTCGCTTCACATAGAGAGCAACATCTCAAAATTGAACTTAACTCGCTATTTTGTAAGTGAAAAGCAGCGTCTCATCCTAAAGTCTAATTGTGGAAATCGCCGTCCTAGCCGAGAGTGATAACACAAAGACGGTTCTGTAATAGACCTAGAAACTGAACACAAAGGAAGTTGCCAGTTCATTAGGAATGTAGGCACAAGGAGAGATGCAATGAGTGAAGCCCACGTTTATCCGGTAAAAGAAAATATTAAATCAACCACACACGCGGATAATGACACTTACCTAGCCATGTACCAGCAATCTGTTTCTGACCCTGAAGGCTTTTGGGGTGAACACGGAAAAATCGTTGATTGGATCAAACC
The DNA here is from genome assembly GCF_041471785.1 of Vibrio sp. 10N.261.51.C6. Classification (NCBI taxonomy): domain Bacteria; kingdom Pseudomonadati; phylum Pseudomonadota; class Gammaproteobacteria; order Vibrionales; family Vibrionaceae; genus Vibrio; species Vibrio sp. 10N.261.51.C6. The sequence goes on from NZ_JBFRPB010000007.1 coordinate 105,645, forward strand.
TTTCACACAAGTAAAAAACACCTCTTTCGACCCTGGCCACATTGATATTCGCTGGTTTGAAGATGGCACGCTTAACGTTTCGGCTAACTGTATCGACCGCCACCTTGCTGAGCGCGGTGATGAAGTCGCTATCATCTGGGAAGGCGATGACCCGGCAGATGATAAAACTCTAACTTTTAATGAACTGCATAAAGAAGTGTGCCTGTTTTCGAATGCTCTAAAAGAGCAAGGCGTGCGCAAAGGTGATGTGGTTTGTTTATACATGCCAATGGTGCCAGAAGCGGCAGTAGCCATGCTGGCGTGTACCCGTATCGGTGCGGTTCACACAGTCGTATTTGGTGGTTTCTCACCAGAAGCACTGTCTGGTCGTATTATCGATTCAAATTCTAAAGTCGTTATCACTGCCGATGAAGGCGTGCGTGGCGGCCGTGCTGTTCCACTGAAAAAGAATGTCGATGAAGCACTGACGAACCCTGAAGTGAAAAACATCGAGAAGGTTGTTGTATTCAAACGCACTGGCGGTGATGTGGCATGGCACGAACATCGCGATGTGTGGTGGCACGATGCTATTGCTAATGTATCTGCAGATTGCCCACCAGAAGAGATGAACGCAGAAGATCCACTATTCATCCTTTATACGTCAGGCTCAACAGGTAAACCTAAAGGCGTTATGCACACCACAGGTGGCTACCTTGTTTATGCTGCGATGACCTTCAAATACGTATTCGATTACCAAGAAGGCGAGACTTTCTGGTGTACAGCCGATGTGGGTTGGATTACCGGTCACACATATCTTGTTTACGGACCGCTTGCTAATGGCGCAAAAACGATTCTGTTTGAAGGCGTGCCAAATTACCCGAACACCAGCCGCATGAGCGAAGTGGTCGATAAGCACCAAGTTAATATTCTTTATACGGCGCCAACGGCTATTCGTGCATTGATGGCGAAAGGCAATGAAGCCGTTGAAGGTACTTCTCGTGACAGCCTAAGAATCATGGGCTCAGTGGGTGAACCTATCAACCCAGAGGCGTGGGAGTGGTACTACAAAACAATCGGTAATGAGCAATCTCCAATTGTTGATACATGGTGGCAAACAGAAACGGGCGGTATCTTGATTGCACCGCTACCAGGCGCAACAGACCTGAAACCGGGCTCTGCAACTCGTCCATTCTTCGGTGTGCAACCGGCACTGGTTGATAACATGGGTAACATCATTGAGGGTGCAACAGACGGCAACCTAGTGATTCTTGACTCTTGGCCAGGCCAAATGCGTACCGTTCATGGCGATCATGACCGCTTCGAACAGACTTACTTCTCGACCTTTAAAGGCATGTACTTCACCAGTGACGGCGCTCGTCGTGATGAAGACGGTTACTACTGGATTACGGGGCGTGTCGATGATGTACTTAACGTATCAGGTCACCGTATGGGTACTGCTGAGATTGAATCGGCTCTAGTCGCGTTCGATAAGATTGCAGAAGCCGCGATTGTGGGCATCCCTCATGATATTAAAGGCCAAGCGATTTACGCTTACATCACGCTGAATGATGGTGAGTTCCCAACCGCAGAGCTTCATAAAGAAGTAAAAGACTGGGTGCGTAAAGAGATTGGCCCAATTGCAACGCCAGATGTACTGCACTGGACCGACTCTCTACCAAAAACTCGTTCGGGTAAAATCATGCGTCGTATCCTGCGTAAAATCGCGACTGGCGATACAGGTAACCTAGGTGATACCTCGACACTGGCCGACCCAAGTGTGGTTGATAAGCTGATTGCCGAGAAAGCAGAACTGGCATAAGCAACCAGTCACAGCAGCTAATCACTGTTTAAAACAGCACTTTCTAAACCGTCACCTATGTGGCGGTTTTTTTTATGGCTGATCTTGATCTCAAATATCCCGCCCCAAATTAAGGCTAAGACGCTTTTTTGTTAAGTTGGTAACAATTCCAAGCTGTATCAATAGGAGATTAGACCAGTAAATTGCTGCGATTTGCGCTGAATTAGCTATAATCTGGTTCTAATTTTTAAATTTGGGTTTTTCTCACTGGAAATTAACCGCAAATTTTCAATAAAATGGCAACATTCACGTTCGTAAACACGATAAAGGAAGATAGCCCCACGATGTCTACAAAGTTTCGCATTCTAGTTTTAAATGGCCCAAACCTTAACCTGTTAGGCCTTAGAGAGCCCGCACACTACGGTTCTCAAACACTTGACCAGATTATTAGCTCACTGACCGAGCAAGCGAAAGCACACGATGTTGAGCTATCTCACTTACAGTCAAATCGTGAGTACGAACTGATTGAAGCTATCCATAGTGCTTATCAAAATGTTGATTTTATTATTATCAACCCAGCAGCCTTTACACATACCAGTGTGGCACTGCGTGATGCACTACTTGGCGTTGCAATACCATTTATTGAGGTTCATCTATCGAATGTTCACGCGCGTGAACCATTCCGTCACCACTCTTACCTATCTGATAAAGCAGAAGGTGTGATTTGTGGCTTAGGTGCCCAAGGTTATCAATTTGCTTTGACCGCTGCGCTCAGCAAGCTCAACTCAAAGTAAACATAAACAACGAACTATTACTAACCTACTCAGTCATAGAGTAAGTTCAATTAACAGATAAAGAGAAAGAAACAATGGATATTCGCAAAATCAAAAAGCTAATCGAATTGGTTGAAGAGTCTGGTATTTCTGAGCTAGAAATCTCTGAAGGTGAAGAGTCAGTACGAATCAGTCGTAACAGCACTGCACCTGTAGCACCTGTTCAATATGCAGCTGCTCCAGCACCTGTAGCGGCAGCAGCTCCTGCGGCGGCACCTGTAGCAGCAGAAGCAGCAGCTCCTGCAGTTCCAGCTGGTCACCAAGTTCTTTCTCCAATGGTTGGTACTTTCTACGGCGCTCCAAGCCCAGACGCAAAACCATTCGTTAAAGTTGGTCAATCTGTAACTGCTGGCGAAACGCTATGTATCGTTGAAGCAATGAAAATGATGAACCAAATCGAAGCTGATAAATCTGGTGTTGTAACAGCTATCCTAGTTGAAGACGGTCAACCAGTAGAATTCGACCAAGCTCTAGTAATTATCGAATAATAGAGAGCACTCATTATGTTAGATAAATTAGTAATCGCGAACCGTGGTGAGATTGCACTACGTATTCTGCGTGCATGTAAAGAGCTTGGCATTAAAACGGTAGCGGTTCACTCAACTGCTGACCGTGATCTTAAGCACGTACTGCTTGCAGACGAAACCATTTGTATCGGTCCAGCTCGTGGTATCGATAGCTACCTAAACATCCCTCGTATCATCAGCGCAGCTGAAGTTACAGGTGCAGTAGCTGTTCACCCTGGCTACGGCTTCCTATCTGAAAATGCAGACTTTGCAGAACAGGTAGAGCGCAGTGGCTTTATCTTCGTTGGCCCTAAAGCTGAAACCATTCGCATGATGGGTGACAAAGTGTCAGCTATCACGTCAATGAAGAAAGCTGGCGTACCTTGTGTACCAGGTTCTGACGGCCCTCTTGACGACGACGAAGCAAAAAACAAAGCGCACGCTAAACGCATTGGCTTCCCAGTTATCATCAAGGCATCTGGCGGCGGCGGCGGTCGTGGTATGCGTGTTGTTCGTTCTGAAGCAGAATTAACAGAAGCTATCGCGATGACTCGTGCTGAAGCAAAAGCATGTTTCAACAACGACATGGTTTACATGGAGAAATTCCTAGAAAACCCACGTCACATTGAAGTACAAGTGCTTGCAGATGGCCAAGGTAATGCTATCCACCTAGGTGAGCGTGACTGTTCAATGCAACGTCGTCACCAGAAAGTTGTGGAAGAAGCGCCAGCTCCAGGTATCACTGAAGAGATGCGTAAGTACATTGGCGAACGTTGTACTCGTGCATGTATTGAGATCGGTTACCGCGGTGCAGGTACATTTGAATTCCTATACGAGAACGGTGAATTCTACTTCATCGAAATGAACACTCGTATCCAGGTTGAACACACGATTACTGAAATGGTAACGGGTATCGACCTAGTGAAAGAACAGCTACGTATTGCAGCTGGTCAGCCTCTATCATTCACTCAGGATGACATTAAGCTGCGTGGCCACTCAATCGAATGTCGTATCAATGCTGAAGATCCAGTTCGTTTCCTACCTTCACCAGGTAAGATTGAACGTTTCCACGCACCAGGCGGCATGGGCGTACGTTGGGAATCTCACATCTACACGGGTTACACAGTGCCACCACACTACGATTCAATGATTGGTAAGCTGATCACTTACGGTGAGAACCGTGATGTTGCTATCGCTCGTATGAAGAACGCATTGGGTGAAATGATTGTTGAAGGTATTAACGTTAATACTGAGCTTCAACTGTCTATTATGAACGACGAAAACTTCCAACACGGTGGTGCAAACATCCACTACCTTGAGAAGAAACTTGGTTTGTCATAATCCGTTCGTTTAAGAACAGTCAAAATGCTCACTTCGGTGAGCATTTTTGTTTTTGAACCGCCGAAAAAATCAATCTTTAATCCCCATTATATTCCGTGGGGTTTTGGTGAATTTGCTCATATTTTCTGCTAGACTCGCCATCCAATTTTTCTCATATAGAAGATGCAGCCATGCCTTGGATTCAAATCAAGCTTAATGCTACCAATGAAAATGCCGAACAAATCGGCGACATGTTAATGGAAGAGACTGGTGCTCTTTCTGTAACTTTCCTGGATGCACAAGATACCCCTGTATTTGAGCCTCTGCCAGGCGAAACTCGCCTTTGGGGTGATACTGACATTCTCGCGCTTTACGACGCTGAGACTGATACTGGTGTCGTTCTAGCGCAGATTAAAGCAAGCAACATGTTCCCTGCAGACTTTGCTCATAAAGTAGAGCAAATTGAAGACAAGGATTGGGAGCGTGAATGGATGGACAACTTCCACCCAATGAAGTTTGGTGAGCGTTTATGGATCTGCCCTAGCTGGCGCGATATCCCTGAACCTGACGCTGTTAACGTAATGCTAGACCCTGGCCTTGCATTTGGTACAGGTACTCACCCGACAACGGCATTGTGTCTTGAGTGGCTTGAAGGCTTAGACCTTGCAGGCAAAACCGTGATCGACTTCGGTTGTGGCTCAGGCATCCTAGCGATCGCTGCGATCAAACTAGGCGCAGCAAAAGTTATCGGGATCGACATTGATCCTCAAGCTCTGCTTGCATCAAAAGACAACGCACAACGCAATGGCGTTGCTGAGCAACTAGAGGTGTTCTTGCCACAAGATCAACCGGAAGGTTTGCTAGCAGACGTTGTTGTCGCCAACATTCTTGCGGGTCCATTACGCGACCTTTCTGGCATCATCAAGGGCCTAGTTAAGCCAAATGGTGTACTTGCGATGTCGGGTGTTTTAGATACACAAGCAGAAGATGTTGCCACTTATTATCGTGATGAGCTTCACATTGATCCGATCATCGAACAACAAGAATGGTGTCGAATCTCAGGTCGCAAGCAAGGCTAGACAAGACTTTGGGTGCTAATTGACTGAAATTTAAACAAATTACAAAAACAAATTGTAAATGCTCAAATATTAGTCTTTTCACGCAGCGAAAAAATGCGTAAAATGCGCGCCCTTGCTGGTACAGAACTGTGATGACATTTTTGAAAATCGGAAATTATCAACTTAAGAACAATCTAATCGTCGCTCCTATGGCTGGCGTAACGGATAGACCATTCCGTGAGTTGTGTCTTCGCTACGGTGCGGGGATGGCAGTCAGTGAAATGATGTCCTCCAATCCGAAAGTTTGGAAAACGTCAAAGTCTCAGCAGCGTATGGTACATGAAGGCGAATCGGGCATTCGTTCAGTACAAATCGCTGGTGCAGATCCACAGCTTATGGCCGAGGCTGCTCAATTTAATGTCGATAACGGTGCGCAAATCATCGATATCAACATGGGTTGTCCAGCCAAAAAAGTGAATAAGAAGCTTGCGGGCTCAGCCTTACTGCAGCATCCAGAACTCATTGAAGACATTCTGAAAGCGGTGGTCAATGCTGTCGACGTTCCAGTAACGTTGAAAACGCGCACAGGCTGGGATACAGACAATAGAAACTGTGTCCAAATCGCGAAAATAGCCGAAGACTGCGGCATACAAGCTCTTGCGCTCCATGGAAGAACTCGCGCTTGTATGTACAAAGGTGAGGCAGAATACAAACACATTAAAGCAGCGAAACAAGCAGTATCTATTCCGGTTATCGCTAACGGTGATATCGATAGTCCGGAAAAAGCGAAGTTTGTGCTGGAGTACACCGGCGCTGATGCTTTAATGATAGGTCGACCTGCCCAAGGACGTCCTTGGATTTTTAACGAAATCCTACACTATTTGGAAAACGGCACCACGATGGACCCACTCCCGATTTCGGAAGTGAAAGACATCATGCTTGGTCATGTGCACGCTCTACATGAATTTTATGGAGAGTTTTTAGGCCCTCGCATCGCTCGTAAGCATGTGGGTTGGTATCTAAAAGAACATGAACAAGCGAGTGAGTTTCGCCGTACCTTCAACGCATTCGAAGCAGGTGATCTGCAGCTTGAAGCGCTAGAAGGTTTTTTTGATAACGTTGCACCATAATTACGAGAAGAGCTAGACCGAATATGTTCGAACAAAATCTGACTTCAGAAGCATTGACAGTAACTACAGTTACATCACAAGACCAAATCACGCAGAAGCCACTACGTGACTCAGTTAAAGCATCATTGAAAAATTACCTTGCTCAATTAAACGGTCAAGAAGTCAGCGAGTTATACGAATTAGTATTAGCTGAAGTTGAACAGCCACTACTAGACACTATCATGCAGTACACTCGCGGTAACCAAACTCGCGCAGCAACCATGATGGGTATTAACCGCGGTACTCTTCGCAAGAAACTTAAAAAATACGGCATGAACTAATCGTTCTTTCGTAATTTATTGAATTGAAAGCCAAGCTCATTGTTGAGTTTGGCTTTTTTTTGGCTTGTCGATCCATGATAGTCGCTGATTACTCTCCAGTGCGACAGCAGCGACCTTTGTCGACGTTTGCTGAGTCCAAGGCTGCTAGAATCGAACAATGGCTTGCATCATCGTCTACGTGACCACAACACGCATCATTAATCTTTTTAAGTGCGGTGCGAATCTTAGTTAACTCGGTAATCTTCTCATCAATCATCTCTAGTTTTGCTGAGGTAATCGACTTCACTTCAGCGCAACTGTGCTGTGTGGCCTCGAGGCGAATCTCAAGCAATTCTTTAATCTCGTCCAAACTCAGCCCCAACGCTTTAGATTTGAGAATAAACGTCACCTGTTTCTGGTTATTTTCATCATATAGGCGATAGCCCGACTCACTGCGACTGGCTGGCGCGATCAGGTTATTCTTCTCATAAAATCGCAAGGTATCGGCTGTCACACCGCATCGCTTCGCTAATTCACCGATCTGAAACATGTTTTTTCCTACTGTTTCGTCCATTCCACAATTAACCTTATCGTTACTTTTCAGGCTGAAATGGCACTTTTCATAATTAATTTTGAGATGCCAAACGATTGCGCGAGCTTTTTTGTAATAAATTAGTTAGAATCTGCGCCATCAAATTTGGAGTTGGTTATCTTATAGCTTAATCATAAGACTAACCCAAAAGGTCTTTACCAAAACTGGCCAATATTTTATCTCTTACTGGTATCTAAGATAATCCACGCTAAGAAGATAGAAACAAGTTCTTTTTTGGCAAATATCTTTATTTTAACCCCATGAATTTGAGGAAGATGGAAGCATGAATAACGCTCGTCCAATTCGCCGCGCTCTAATCAGCGTATCAGACAAAACTGGTATCGTTGAATTTGCACAAGCTCTTGCTAACCGTGGTGTAGATATCCTATCTACCGGTGGCACTGCTCGCCTGCTTGCTGAAAAAGGCATCTCTGTTACAGAAGTATCTGACTACACTGGTTTCCCAGAAATGATGGATGGCCGTGTTAAGACTCTGCACCCAAAAGTTCATGGTGGTGTTCTAGGCCGTCGTGGCCAAGATGATGACGTGATGGAAACTCACGGTATCAACCCTATCGATATGGTTGTTGTAAACCTATACCCATTCGCAGAAACCGTTGCTAAAGAAGGTTGTACCCTTGCTGATGCTGTTGAGAACATCGACATCGGCGGCCCTACAATGGTTCGCTCTGCAGCGAAAAACCACAAAGACGTAACGATCGTTGTTAACGCACACGACTACGAGCGCGTTGTGGCTGAAATGGACGCGAACGAGCAATCTCTAACCCTAGAGACTCGCTTCGACCTCGCTATCGCGGCATTTGAGCACACGGCCTCTTACGACGGCATGATCGCTAACTACTTCGGCACTATGGTTCCTAGCTACGGCGCGAACAAGGAAGGCGATGAAGAGAGCAAATTCCCTCGCACGTTCAACCAACAGTTCGAGAAAAAGCAAGACATGCGCTACGGTGAGAACAGCCACCAGGCAGCCGCATTCTACGTTGAAGCAAACCCTGAAGAAGCATCAGTTTCTACAGCTCGCCAGATTCAAGGTAAAGCCCTTTCTTACAACAACATCGCTGACACCGACGCAGCACTTGAGTGTGTGAAAGAGTTCGACCAGCCAGCATGTGTGATCGTTAAGCACGCTAACCCATGTGGTGTTGCACTAGGTGAAGACATCCTAGAAGCTTACGACCGTGCATTCAAAACAGACCCAACTTCTGCATTTGGCGGCATCATCGCTTTCAACCGTGAGCTAGACGCTGCAACAGCAACGGCTATCACTGAGCGTCAATTCGTTGAAGTTATCATTGCACCATCAGTTTCTGCTGAAGCAGTAGCAATCGTAGCGGCTAAGAAAAACCTTCGCCTACTTGAGTGTGGTGAGTGGACAACGAAGACAACTGGCTTTGACGTTAAACGCGTTAACGGTGGTTTGCTAGTTCAAGACCGCGACCAAGGCATGGTGTCTGAAGATGACCTTAAAGTGGTTTCTAAGCGCCAACCTACAGCTGAAGAATTGAAAGATGCTCTATTCTGCTGGAAAGTAGCGAAATACGTTAAATCTAACGCTATCGTTTACTCGAAAGGCGACATGACAATTGGTGTTGGCGCTGGCCAAATGAGCCGTGTTTACTCTGCGAAAATCGCAGGCATCAAAGCTGCAGACGAAGGTCTACAGGTTGAAGGCTGTGTGATGGCATCAGATGCATTCTTCCCATTCCGTGACGGTATCGACGCGGCTGCAGAGGCTGGCATCAAGTGTGTTATCCAACCGGGCGGCTCTATGCGTGATGACGAAGTTATCGCAGCAGCAGACGAACACGGCATGGCGATGATCTTTACGGGCATGCGTCACTTCCGCCACTAATCAGAATAGGCTCTAGGTTTTCCTAGAGCCTTTTTTATTCGTTTAACCGTTCATTAATGTTGGCGTTTTACTCATCAACGTTAATAGAAATTTTAATTTTTAGAGCAAAATCAGATTGCCTAGTTCAAGGAAAACACGCGGAGCTTATGACTATAAGTGAGCATGTTTGACGCCGAAATAGGTAATCTGATGAAGCTATCAAAGGTAAAATAAAATGAATGTATTAATTATTGGTGCCGGCGGTCGTGAGCATGCACTAGGTTGGAAAGCAGCACAAAACCCAAACGTTGAAACAGTATTCATCGCTCCAGGTAACGCAGGTACTGCACTTGAGCCAAAACTAGAGAACGTAAACATCGGCGTTGAAGACATCGCTGGTTTAGTCGCGTTTGCTCAAGATAAAAAAATCGAACTGACTATCGTGGGCCCTGAAGCACCATTGGTTATCGGTGTGGTTGATGCATTCCGCGAAGTAGGTTTGCCAATCTTCGGCCCTACTCAAGCTGCAGCACAGCTTGAAGGCTCTAAAGCATTCACTAAAGACTTCCTAGCTCGTCATGATATCCCAACAGGTTACTACTCAAACTTCACTGAGATTGAGCCAGCTATCGCTTACGTTCGCGAGCAAGGCGCTCCTATCGTAGTGAAAGCTGACGGTCTTGCGGCAGGTAAAGGCGTTATCGTTGCGATGACCCTTGAAGAAGCAGAAGACGCAATCAAAGACATGCTAGCGGGCAACGCCTTTGGCGAAGCAGGCAGCCGCGTTGTTATCGAAGAGTTCCTCGAAGGCGAAGAAGCAAGCTTCATCGTAATGGTTGACGGCTCTAGCGTGCTTCCTATGGCCACCAGCCAAGATCACAAACGTGTTGGCGACAAAGACACTGGGCCGAACACGGGCGGCATGGGTGCTTACTCTCCTGCGCCGGTTGTAACTCCAGAAATCCACAACCGTATCCTTGAGGAAGTTATCTACCCAACGGTACGTGGTATGGACGCAGAAGGCGCACCTTACACAGGTTTCCTTTACGCTGGCCTAATGATCGATGCTGACGGCACACCTAAAGTTATCGAATACAACTGCCGCTTTGGCGACCCTGAAACGCAACCTATCATGATGCGTATGGAGTCAGACCTTGTTGAACTTTGCCTAATGGCTATCGACGAGAAGCTCGACGAAGCAGAATCGAAGTGGGATCCACGCGCTTCTATCGGTGTTGTTCTTGCGGCTGGCGGTTACCCTGCTGACTACGCAAAAGGTGACGTTATTTCACTACCAACAAGCGAAGTTGAAGGCCAAAAGGTTTTCCACGCGGGTACGACAAATAATGAAGCTGGCGACGTTGTGACAAACGGCGGTCGTGTACTTTGTGCAACAGCACTGGGCAATACGGTTTCTGAGGCTCAAGAGCGCGCTTACGCGTTGACGAAGCAAGTTAGCTGGAATGGTATGTTCCACCGCAATGATATTGGTTACCGTGCGATTGCGCGCGAGCAAGAGCAGTAATCAATCTGGTTACTCGCTTACTTTTCATAATAGTAAGCAAATGACAGTAAGCGAATAACAACAAAAGGCGCCTCAATAGGCGCCTTTTTATTACTCAATCTTTCTAGGAATCCGCGTCTGTACAGACAAATCAGCACTTGGCCTACAGTAGGCCAAATACTCTCAATCCTTTGATTACTCGCTATTCTTTCAACAATGATGGCCTAACGACACAATCATGGCTGTCTTCAGCTAGCATCAGTAACTCTTCCACGCTCATCTTACCGAGTAAGTCACTGCCAAGAAACGCCGCATAGCTTTCCACAGACGCCAATCGGTCAATCACGAAGCCTGGCAAGGTCTGGTTAAATTCAATGCGATCAAACTCACCACCAGCGCACGTTTTAAAAGAGCTGCCATTCCAGTAACCCTGAATCAGCCTAAGCCCTTCATCATGCTGCTTCGTTGTGGTCTCTAGAACCGACGTCGCTTCTTTCTGATAGTTTTCAAGCTGCTTGGCTTGGATAGGTAAGATTTTGCTATCAATACGATACTGTTGATACACAGCTTCGCCTGACTTATTGAAACGCACATGGACTCGATAGGGAACCAGCTCATTAGAAGAGTTACGCTGCTCGCCTTCACGAATGAATTCACGAAGCACGCCTTCTGACCAAGCATAATCAGTTTGGTACCAGCCGTAATCGCCGACAGTGACGTAGTCAGCTGAAGTATGAGGTTGTGTTAGCTTGTTTGTAACCCAGTAGAAACTCGTCGCGTCGCCCATGACTTGGCCGCCAGTGTGAGTTTCAAATTGCTCTAGGTTTTTGCGAGGGCTTGTTGAAGAACAGCCAATAAGAAATGTAGATAATAGTGAAACGAGAAGAAATGCTTTTTTCATAAAAACCTGTACCGAGGTGGAATACGACTACCTCGGTACAGTTTAGATTATTTCACTGAATCTTTCAGCGCTTTACCTGCAACAAATGCTGGAACATTTGCAGCAGCGATTTGGATCTCATCACCAGTTTTTGGGTTACGACCAGTGCGAGCTGCACGGTGGTTTACTTTAAAAGTACCAAAACCAATTAGCTGAACTTGATCGCCATCTTTAAGAGCATCTGTAACACCGCCAAGAGTCGCTTCTAGAGCAGCTTTAGCTTGTGCTTTAGAAAGGTCCGCTTTTTCAGCAATAAAGTCGATTAATTGAGTCTTGTTCATTTTAGGTTTCCCTTCTTTGTATTTTTGAATTCAATTCACTCTAAAACATAAATGCCCCATCTGGCAAAGGTTTGTCGTCGATCTTTAGCTCTAATGCCGTAGTTTTAGCCATAATATGAGTAATAACTCACAATTTGTTACTGATTTTATTAAGCAAGCCCTTGTTTAAAAGGGGCTGAGAGCAAAATTAATGATGACCTAGCCACTACTTTTTCACTATAATCCACGCTGAATCGCTGCTAAAGCGTACAATTTAATTTAAGGGCAAACATGCTGCTGCTATCTATTTACGTCTCCATTGCTATTGGAGTTTCTTTCATTTGTTCTGTTTTGGAAGCTGTACTTTTGAGTATTAGTCCGAGCTACATTGCTCAACTAAAACAAAATGGACACCCTGCAGCAGAGTCTTTAGACAAACTGAAAACAGATATTGACCGCCCGCTTGCGTCAATTTTAACGCTCAACACCATCGCCCATACTATCGGTGCTGCGACAGCAGGTGCACAAGCGGCTGTCGTTTTTGGTAGCCAATGGTTAGGTGTCTTCTCTGCCGTGCTAACGCTAGGTATCTTGGTATTATCTGAGATTGTTCCAAAGACCATTGGTGCAACCTACTGGCGTCAACTTGCTCCTGCTTCGGCAAGCGTGCTTCGTTGGATGGTGTTCTTCCTAACACCGTTTGTCTGGTTCTCAGAACAGATCACCAAACGTCTTGCTCGTGGCCACCAAGCACCAAAAATGCGTGATGAGTTATCTGCAATGGCGATTTTGGCAAAAGAGAGCGGTGAATTTGCAGAAGGCGAGTCAAAAATCCTGAGCAACCTACTGGGTATTCAAGATGTACCCGTGACTCAGGTAATGACGCCGCGCCCAGTGGTATTCCGTGTTGATGCGGAAATGAGTGTGAATACGTTCCTAGAACAACATAAAGACACGCCATTCTCACGTCCGCTGGTTTACAGCGAGCAGAGTGACAACATCATCGGTTTTGTTCACCGCTTAGAGCTGTTTAGATTGCAGCAAGCCGGTTGTGGTGAGAAAGCTTTGGGTGAAGTAATGCGCCCTATCCACGTGTTGCTGAACAACATGGGCTTGGCTAAGGCCTTTGACCAGATGATGGCAAACCGCCTGCAACTGTCTTTAATTGTGGACGAATACGGCACTATTCAGGGCATCATCACCCTAGAAGACATCTTTGAGCACCTAGTGGGCGAAGAGATTGTCGACGAAGCGGATAAGACGACTGACATGCAAGAACTGGCGTTCCAACGCTGGGAGAAGTGGAAAGAGACACACGGTGTTATCGAAAACCGCGATGACGAGGACGAGGAAGAAACTCCAGCAGACAACGACTCTTCAGATGCAAAATCAACGAATGACGACGACGCATCAAAAGACAAAGTGTAGAACGAAGACAAAAAGACGCTTAATCTAAATTTGATACCGTCAGATACAACAAAGGCTCCCTAGGGAGCCTTTGTTTTTATTCGTACCTTGGTGCAATTGCGAATTATAGCGCAACACCAATGTTACTGACTGGGTCTTCACGCAGTTCGTGGCGTAGGTCTTTGATCAACTCTAAGTCACGCTCAGTCGTTTCACGTAAAGGTCGGAAAATGGCCCACTGAACGTCCCACTCTTCACATACCGCTTCGTTTTCTTTCTGGTTTTCGTTCGTCACTTCTTCAGCGCCTTGAGCAAACTCAAGCTCAGCAACCGTCTTCACCGATTGTTGACTCACTTTAATTACCGCTTCCAACATATGTTCACGGTCAAGCAGACCATGAATTAGCGTTGCTAGGCCTTGGCATGCGTCCATTGCTGGGTAAACACCATAAAAATCAAAATCATCACCGCTAGGGAATAGCTCTTCAACCTTCTCAAGTTGACGCTCAAAGTTCACCTTTGCTGTTTTAACCGTCAGGATTTCCCAAATGCTATCCAAAACATCACGATAGATTCGAGCTTCCGCAAATTCTGTATTCTCACAAAACATGGCATAGTTAGGGTACATACGCTCACATAGACACGCCATAAAGGTAATTTGTTGCCAAGGTTCTAACTTTTCAAGACGAACCTGCAGTGGATTCTGAAGCATAGTCACTCAATAATTGCAGAAAAAGACAGCGAAAGTGTACTTGATAAACCCTGGGGGGAAAAGGTAAGCCGATGAACAATTTTACGAATAAGCTCTATATTCTTACTGAGCATGACGATACCTATACGCAACTGATTCTAAACCAGGATTTACCCGACCTAGAAATCACTCAAAACCCCAAATCAGCACAGATTGTCTTGGCGTCACCACCTCTAATCGCAGAGCGCCTCGGCGAGTTTAAAGAGCTAGACTGGGTACAGAGTACCTATGCCGGAACCAATAAACTCACTCAGCCAGATCTGCGTCAGGACTATACGCTAACCAACGTCAAAGGCATCTTTGGTCCGGCTATCGCAGAATACGTATTGGGTTACACAATCAGTCACTGTAGACACTTCCCTCATTACCACCAGCATCAACAACAACGAAACTGGCAGCCACAGCTTTATACTAGCCTAACTGACAAAACTATGGTGATTTTAGGAACAGGTTCAATCGGCAGTCATTTGGCAAAAACCGCGGCGGCTTTTGGTATTCATACCATAGGTGTCAACCGTACCGGCATCCCATCCAAACAAGAAACCTTTAAAGAGACTTTCCACATCAATGAGATAGAGGCTGCCCTTAAGCAGGCCGATATTGTGGTCAACACCTTGCCATCAACCGCTGAAACCTATCAGCTGTTGAACCAAACCACGTTAGGTTACTGCTCTAATGTGTTGCTGTTTAATGTCGGTCGAGGGGAAAGCATCGACAATAAAGCCTTGTTGCTCGCCATAAAAAACAGATGGGTAGAACACGCATTTTTAGATGTGTTTGAAAGTGAACCCCTCTCTCAGGAACATCCTTTCTGGAAACTACCGCAAGTCACCATCACTCCACACATCGCTGCACTCAGTGAGCCAAGACAAGTAGTCGAGATCTTCGCAGAGAATTACAAACAGTGGCGAGATGGCTTTACACTTAATCATGTCATCGATTTTGATAAAGGTTACTGATGTCCTCTTCGTTACTTAAAGAGATTCGACAATGCCGAGCTTGTGAGCCTCACCTATCACACGGTGCCAACCCGGTGATTCAAGCGCATCCAAACGCGCGCTTGCTGATCATAGGTCAAGCGCCGGGTATCAAGGTGCATGAGTCGTCGATCCCTTGGAATGACGCCAGTGGCGAACGATTAAGAGGATGGTTAGGGATAGATAGCGATACTTTTTACGACGAGCAAAAAGTCGCGATTGTGCCTATGGGGTTTTGTTATCCGGGGAAAGGGAAAAGTGGTGATCTTCCACCACGCAAAGAGTGCGCGGAGCTTTGGCACAACAAAGTGCTGCAATCTCTACCCAATGTTCAAATGACACTGCTGATTGGCCAGTACGCACAAAACCATTACCTAACAAACAAAACCACCAGCACATTGACCGAAATCGTGCGTGATTGGCAAAGGTGGGCGCCTGAGCTTTTTCCATTACCCCACCCTTCGCCACGCAATAATATCTGGCTCAAGAAGAACCCTTGGTTTGAAAATGAAGTCATTCCTTATATCAGGAAACACATCTCAGAGCATTTGCCCTACCATGATCCAAATGCCTGATTAACTGCACACAATAAGATTAAACCGCCATCAAATGCCAATTTCAGACAATAAAAAAGCGCTGTTGGTTTCCCAACAGCGCTTTCAATAATCTTACTCAGAATTACTTGTGGTAAGGCTTAGACAATTCGTGAACAGCGTCAACGAATACACCAGCATTCTCTGGCGGTACATCTAAGTGGATACCGTGGCCTAGGTTAAATACATGACCTGTACCACCGTCACCGAAGCCTTCAAGGATGCTGCCCACTTCTTCGCGAATACGTTCAGGTTGAGCGTAAAGCATTGAAGGATCCATGTTACCTTGCAGAGCAACTTTGTCGCCGATGCGAGCTTTTGCATCTGCGATGTTGATTGTCCAGTCTAGACCAACCGCATCACAACCTGTTGCTGCGATAGACTCAAGCCACATGCCGCCGTTCTTAGTGAACAGAGTAACCGGTACTCGACGACCTTCGTTTTCACGGATTAGGCCATCAACGATTTTGTGCATGTATTGCAGTGAGAATAGGTTGTAGTCACGAGGAGTCAGTACACCACCCCATGTATCAAATACCATTACCGATTGAGCACCCGCTTTAATTTGCGCGTTCAAGTATTCGATAACACTGTCAGCCAGCTTGTCTAGAAGCAGGTGCAGCGTTTGTGGTTCTGCGTACATCATCTTCTTGATCTTAGTGAATGCTTTAGAGCTTCCACCTTCAACCATGTATGTCGCTAGAGTCCATGGGCTACCAGAGAAACCAATCAGTGGCACTTCGCCTTTCAGGTCTTTACGGATCTGACGAACGGCATTCATTACGTATTGAAGCTCACCTTCTGGATCTGGTAGGCCAATCTTCTCTACGTCAGCTTTACACGTGATAGGACGCTCAAATTTAGGGCCTTCACCTGTTTCAAAGTACAAACCTAAGCCCATTGCATCAGGGATAGTTAGGATGTCTGAGAACAAGATTGCCGCATCAAGCGGGAAACGACGTAAAGGTTGAAGTGTTACTTCGGATGCCAGTTCCGCGTTTTTGCACAAAGACATGAAATCGCCCGCTTCAGCGCGCGTTGCTTTGTACTCAGGAAGATAGCGGCCAGCTTGGCGCATCATCCATACCGGTGTGTAATCAACAGGCTGTTTTAAAAGTGCGCGTAAATAGCGATCGTTTTTTAATTCGGTCATTCCGTTAAATTCCAATTCAATCTTGTCTAGTTTTGATGGCAAGTATTCTAACACTGATTGAAGGGTAAAAGCTGTGTGCTTTGCAACCTAGATCAAGTTATTAACTTTTAAATCAATGCTTAATTTGCACCCAATTACGGGAGCATGTTAAAAATTTGTTCGCTAGCGAAAATTACAATTATAACATCTGAGTAGTCACTACTCAGCATCTCATAACGACATCTTACTTACCCCCTCCACTTGTGGAGGGTTTTTTTTCGCTTTTGACCACCCATAGGCCAAATACTATTACAGGCAAATTAGTGCTCTAGCATCTGCTCCGTCACACCATCTTTCATCACGTCATCAACGGTTTTCTCAATCAACTGTCTCGCAATGGTTCCAACAGGAGCAACATCAGGTAGGCTTGTTACGTCAAACCATTGAGCATCCGATAGCTCGCTGTAGTCAGGCTTGAGCGTACCACCAGCATAATCTGCAAGAAAGCCCATCATCATACTTGATGGAAACGCCCATGGCTGGCTGCCAAAATAACGAATATTATCGACATCGATACCCGTTTCTTCTTTGACTTCTCTTGCCACACACTGCTCTAAGGTTTCTCCGACCTCTAGGAAGCCCGCTATCACGGTATACATGCCTGTTTTATGTCTTGGGTGCTGTGCAAGCAATATCTTGTTGTCGTTTCGTACAGCGACAATGATGCACGGGAAGATACGGGGGTAGTGAAGCGTGCGGCAATCTCCACACTGCATCGCCACCTGGTTATGATTGAGATGATTTCGACCACCACACTGAGGGCAAAAACGCATACTTTGAGTCATATGCCCATATTGGATGGCTTTGCTTGCAGTCAAGAAACTCTCTTCGGGCCAGTGTAGTAACTCTCTTAGGCTGACCATGCTCAGCTCATTCTCCACATCACAATCGTTGAGCCAATACACCTTGCGACCTTGATGCTGACCAATACAGATTGCATGCTCCACACTCAGCCCAAGCTCTTCAGCAGAGCCAAACGGAAACTGATCATTATTAACCCAAATATCACTACCAGAAACGACGCACCAATAAGCTTGCTCTGTCATTTTGTTATCACTTTTTTTTAACATCCCTATGCCTCATTGCTTGCAGTTCGTTCATTTTACTGGCAATCTAATTTCATACTAGAGTTGTAGCAGAGAATATTTCAAGCTATTACTTTTAGTAGCTACCAATAAAACGGACCCTGCTTAGGCAATTACTTGATCACAAGGTTGTGATCAGATCATGAGGACATGGTCATGCTAAATAAATTCAAACAAATACAAGAACAATGGGGTGGCTCTAATGAGGTCATCGATCATTGGCTCGAAACTCGACAGTCTCTAATCGTTGAGTATTGTAAGCTAGGTGCCCTGCAGCCAGCTAGCAACGGGCAATCAAACGTTGTTGAACTCCCTTCCCCTAAAGAAATAAGCTCATTCTGTGATCATGTTGTCGATTATATCTCAGAGGGTCATTTTAAGATCTACGATATGGTCATGAAAAAATGGCAAGCAACAGGCTTTAAAACCAATGACGAGATTGATACAACTTACGCGAAGATCGTACTTACAACCGAGCCGCTTCTAGAATTCAATGATAAGTACGTTAAAGTAAATGCAGACGATGAGTTGCCTAACTTCGAAGGAGATATGTCCAAAGTAGGTGAACTACTCGAACTACGTTTTGAAGTAGAAGATAATCTTATCCAGCTTATTGCAGACAGTTTAGCGATTCCACCAGGCGCTTAGTTAGCCGAATCCTTAATAAGCTTGCCTCTGTGCAAGCTTTTTGTTTTGTCTATAAGGTTATCCAAACTACCCAGAACCTTTCAGACAGAGCTTACTCGCTCGCCCTGACCTTTAGCCATAAGCATATGGTTACAGCCCTAATCAGCCTAGTCATCTCTACCCTTTATCTTACTGGCCTCAAAGAGCACTCTTCAGGACATAAATCCAACCTCACCAGCTAGATAAGCACACCTATC
This sequence comes from Vibrio sp. 10N.261.51.C6, assembly GCF_041471785.1. Lineage (NCBI taxonomy): Bacteria > Pseudomonadati > Pseudomonadota > Gammaproteobacteria > Vibrionales > Vibrionaceae > Vibrio > Vibrio sp. 10N.261.51.C6. Next base: position 124,608 of record NZ_JBFRPB010000007.1, read on the forward strand.
ACTTTATAAGTCATAGCTAAATACCAATACGCCAGATACAAAAAAGGCACCCGAAGGTGCCTTTTTCTTATCTCTTAGAGACTACTCGTAGAGCTTACTCTTCTGAAGAGAAACCAGCGTTTAGAAGTGCTGCTAGATTGTCAGTAGCTTGTTCAGCTGAAGGACCTTCTTGCTCTTCTTCACGTTGTTTTTGACGCTCTTGGTGGTATGCGAAACCAGTACCAGCTGGGATCAGACGACCAACAATTACGTTCTCTTTCAGACCGCGAAGGTCATCACGCTTACCAGAAACCGCAGCTTCTGTTAGTACGCGAGTCGTTTCTTGGAACGATGCAGCTGAGATGAATGACTCAGTTGCAAGAGATGCTTTAGTAATACCTAGTAGATCACGTTCGAAACGTACTAGTTCTTTACCTTCAGCTTCTAGCTTACGGTTAGCAATCTTAACATTGTGGTACTCAACTTGTTCGCCAGGTAGGAACGGAGAGTCACCAGAATGAGTGATTGTACACTTACGTAGCATTTGACGAACGATAGTCTCGATGTGCTTATCGTTAATCTTTACGCCTTGTAAGCGGTAAACTTCTTGAACTTCGTTCGCGATGTACTGAGTTACTGCGTGGATACCACGTAGACGCAGGATATCGTGTGGAGTTTCAGGACCGTCGGCGATTACATCACCACGTTCAATCTTCTCACCTTCGAACACGTTCAATTGACGATGCTTAGGAATCATCTCTTCGTAAGCGTCACCGCCTTCACGAGTGATTACTAGACGACGCTTACCTTTCGTTTCTTTACCGAAAGACACAGTACCTGTGTGCTCAGCAAGGATCGCAGGCTCTTTAGGCTTACGAGCTTCGAATAGGTCAGCTACGCGTGGTAGACCACCGGTGATATCTTTGTTTCCGCTCGATTTTTGAGGGATACGAGATAGTGTGTCACCAATGCCAACTTCAGCGCCATCTTCGATGTTTACAATCGCTTTGCCAGGTAGGAAGTAGTGAGCTGGCATCTCTGTACCAGGGATCATTACGTCGTTACCTTGCTCATCAACAAGTTTGATAGCTGGACGCATATCTTTACCTGCTGCTGGGCGAGCTGCTGCGTCTGTAACTTCACTTGAAGAAAGACCCGTTAGATCGTCAGTTTGACGAGAAACTGTAATACCATCGATCATATCTACGAATTGGATACGACCTGCCACTTCAGTGATGATTGGCATGGTATGCGCTTCCCAGTTAGCTACAACTTCACCAGCAGTAACTGCTGCGTTGTCGCCTTTGGTTAGCATCGAACCGTAAGGAAGTTTGTGCTTCTCTTTAGTACGGCCGAATTCATCAATAATCGTCATCTCAGATGCACGAGAAGTGATAACCAGTTTCTTATCTTTGTTAACTACGAACTTAGCATTGTGAAGTTTCACAGTACCAGTTGTCTTAGCTTGGATGCTGTTCTCTGCTGCTGCAGTAGATGCCGCACCACCGATGTGGAACGTACGCATCGTTAGCTGTGTACCCGGTTCACCGATAGATTGTGCAGCGATAACACCAACTGCTTCACCTTGGTTCACTAGGTGACCACGTGCTAGGTCACGACCGTAACACTGTGCACAACAACCGAAGTCTGCATCACAGGTAACAACAGAGCGCACTTTCATGCTATCTACTGAGTTGTCTTCCATGATTTGACACCACTTCTCATCAATCAGAGTATTACGTGGAATCAGTACATCTTCAGTACCAGGCTTAAGAACGTCTTCAGCTACTACACGACCTAGAGCAAGCTCAGAAAGTGCAACTTTAACGTCACCACCTTCGATGTGAGGCATCATGTCGATACCTTCATGCGTGCCACAGTCATGTTCGTGTACTACAACGTCTTGAGCAACGTCTACTAGACGGCGAGTTAGGTAACCCGAGTTTGCTGTTTTCAGTGCTGTATCCGCAAGACCCTTACGAGCACCGTGCGTTGAGATAAAGTACTGAAGGACGTTTAGACCTTCTTTAAAGTTCGCTGTGATCGGCGTTTCGATGATTGAACCATCTGGACGCGCCATCAGACCACGCATACCTGCTAGCTGACGAATCTGAGCTGCAGAACCACGTGCGCCCGAGTCGGCCATCATGTAGATGCTGTTGAACGATTCTTGCTGTTCTTCTTCGCCGTCACGGTTGATAACTGTTTCAGAAGATAGGTTGTCCATCATTGCTTTCGCAACGCGGTCATTCGTAGATGCCCAGATATCGATAACTTTGTTGTAACGCTCACCCGCAGTAACAAGACCAGATTGGAATTGCTCTTGGATTTCGCGAACTTCTTCTTCAGCAGATTCAATTTCATCGTATTTCGCTTGAGGTACAACCATATCGTCGATACCTACAGAAACACCAGAAAGTGCAGCGTATGCAAAACCTGCGTACATGATTTGGTCAGCAAATACTACTGTATCTTTTAGACCAAGCTTACGGTAACACTCGTTAAGAAGAGTAGAGATCTGCTTCTTACCTAACTTTTGGTTAACGATGCTGTACGGTAGGCCAGCTGGAACGATTTGCCATAGCATTGCACGGCCGACAGTTGTATCAACCATCTTCGTTTCAGTAGTGCTGTTACCATCTTCGTCTACTACAGTCTCGGTGATACGTACTTTAACGCGAGCGTGTAGCTCAGCAGTCTTAGTACGGTATGCCTTTTCAGCCTCAGCAGGGCCAGCAAGGTACATACCTTCGCCTTTCACGTTGATCTTGTCACGTGTCATGTAGTAAAGACCCAATACAACGTCCTGAGAAGGTACGATGATCGGATCACCTGACGCTGGCGACAGAATGTTATTCGTCGACATCATCAGTGTACGTGCTTCAAGCTGTGCTTCTAGAGTTAGAGGCACGTGTACCGCCATTTGGTCACCATCGAAGTCGGCGTTGTATGCCGCACACACTAGTGGGTGAAGCTGAATCGCTTTACCTTCGATTAGTACTGGTTCAAACGCTTGGATACCTAGACGGTGAAGTGTAGGTGCACGGTTAAGCAATACTGGGTGTTCGCGGATTACTTCGTCCAGGATATCCCAAACGATAGCTTCTTCGCGCTCTACCATCTTCTTAGCAGCTTTGATTGTCGTAGCCATGCCACGAGTTTCTAGCTTGCTGTAGATGAACGGCTTAAATAGCTCAAGTGCCATCTTCTTAGGAAGACCACACTGATGTAGACGAAGGTATGGACCTACTGTGATTACAGAACGGCCAGAGTAGTCTACACGTTTACCTAGAAGGTTCTGACGGAAACGACCTTGTTTACCCTTGATCATATCAGCAAGAGATTTCAGAGGACGCTTGTTAGAACCAGTGATAGCACGACCACGACGACCGTTATCTAGAAGTGCATCAACAGACTCTTGCAGCATACGCTTTTCGTTACGTACGATGATGTCCGGAGCAGCTAGCTCTAGAAGACGCTTCAAACGGTTGTTACGGTTGATCACACGACGGTAAAGGTCGTTCAGATCTGAAGTCGCAAAACGACCGCCATCTAGTGGTACTAGAGGACGTAGATCTGGCGGCAGAACCGGAAGTACAGTCAGAATCATCCATTGCGGATCGTTACCCGATGCAATGAACGCTTCAACTAGCTTCAGGCGCTTAGTAACTTTTTTACGCTTAGTTTCTGAGTTAGTCGTTTCTAACTCTTCGCGCATTTCTTCCACTTCTTGATGAAGGTCCATTGTTGCAAGCAGATCTTTGATCGCTTCAGCACCCATCTTAGCAGTAAATTCGTCACCCCACTCTTCTAGACGATCCAGATACTCTTCTTCAGTAAGCATCTGAGATTTTTCTAGATCAGTCATACCTGGTTCAGTTACTACGTACATCTCGAAGTAAAGAACACGTTCGATATCACGTAGAGGGATATCCATTAGTAGACCGATACGAGACGGCAGTGATTTTAGGAACCAGATGTGAGCAACTGGTGAAGCTAGCTCGATGTGGCCCATGCGGTCACGACGAACTTTAGTTTGTGTAACTTCAACGCCACACTTCTCACAGATAACACCACGGTGCTTCAGGCGCTTGTATTTGCCACAAAGACATTCGTAGTCTTTAACTGGACCAAAAATACGTGCACAGAACAGACCATCACGTTCAGGTTTGAACGTACGATAGTTAATTGTTTCCGGCTTTTTAACTTCACCAAAAGACCATGAACGGATCATGTCTGGTGAAGATAGACCGATTTTGATTGCATCAAATTCTTCGGTCTTATGCTGTGCTTTTAGAAAGTTTAATAAGTCTTTCACATTCAGCTCCTGTAAGGAGTTAAAGGAGCTCACTGCTGTAGCAAGCTCCCTTTTACCAAATAATCCTATCTTCTTTTAAAAAGAAGGAGGGATTACTCTTCGTCTTCTAGCTCGATGTTGATACCTAGCGAGCGAATCTCTTTCAACAGTACGTTGAACGACTCAGGCATACCAGGTTCCATGCTATGGTTACCGTCTACGATGTTCTTATACATCTTAGTACGGCCGTTAACGTCATCTGACTTAACTGTTAGCATTTCTTGTAGAGTATATGCAGCACCGTATGCTTCTAGTGCCCATACTTCCATCTCACCGAAACGCTGACCACCGAACTGAGCTTTACCACCAAGTGGTTGCTGAGTTACTAGGCTGTAAGAACCAGTTGAACGAGCATGCATCTTGTCATCAACCAAGTGGTTCAGTTTCAGCATGTACATGTAACCAACAGTTACAGGACGCTCAAACGAATCACCAGTACGACCATCAAACAGTTTAAGCTGACCAGATTCTGGCAGATCACCCAGTTTAAGTAGTTCTTTGATTAGAGACTCAGAAGCACCGTCGAACACAGGAGTAGCAATCGGTAGACCGCCACGTAGGTTCTTGATCAGTGTACGAACTTGATCATCAGACAGTTCAGCAATATCAACTTTCTGACGAGTATCACCAAGATCGTAAACCTTCTGTAGGAACTCACGGAACTTATGCAGTTCTTGTTGTTCCTTAACCATTTGGTTGATCTTGTCACCGATACCTTTCGCAGCCAAACCTAAGTGAACTTCTAGGATCTGACCGATGTTCATACGCGATGGTACACCCAGCGGGTTAAGTACGATGTCTACAGGCTGACCTTTCTCATCGTATGGCATGTCTTCAACAGGGTTAATCTTAGAGATTACACCTTTGTTACCGTGACGACCGGCCATCTTATCACCAGGCTGGATACGACGTTTAACCGCTAGGTAAACTTTAACAATCTTAAGAACGCCAGGCGCTAGATCATCACCTTGAGTGATTTTACGACGCTTAGTTTCAAACTTCTTATCGAAGTCTGCTTTTAGCTCATCCCACTGCTCAGCAAGTTGCTCAAGCTGTGTTTGTAGCGCATCGTCTTCTAGAACTTGCTCTAGCCATTGCTTACGACCGATAGTATCAAGCTTAGCTTCAGAGTAACCACCAGACAGAAGTACAGCTTTAACACGGTTAAGAAGGCCACCCTCAAGAATTTGGAACTCTTCAGTTAGGTCTTTCTTAGCTTCTTTAAGCTGCATCTGTTCGATTTCAAGTGCACGCTTGTCTTTCTCTACGCCATCGCGAGTGAAGACTTGTACATCGATGATAGTACCCGAAACAGAGTTTGGTACACGTAGAGAAGTATCTTTAACATCAGATGCTTTCTCACCGAAGATAGCACGTAGTAGCTTCTCTTCAGGAGTCAGTTGAGTTTCACCTTTAGGGGTTACTTTACCAACTAGGATGTCGCCACCCTTAACTTCAGCACCAATGTAAACGATACCTGACTCGTCTAGTTTAGACAGAGCAGACTCACCTACGTTTGGAATATCAGCTGTGATCTCTTCAGAACCCAGCTTAGTATCACGAGCCACACAAGATAGTTCTTGGATGTGGATTGTCGTGAAACGGTCTTCTTGAACTACGCGCTCAGATACTAAGATCGAGTCTTCGAAGTTGTAACCGTTCCAAGGCATGAATGCGATACGCATGTTTTGGCCAAGAGCTAGTTCACCAAGGTCTGTTGAAGGACCATCAGCAAGAACATCGCCACGTGCAACTGGTTCACCAGGAAGTACAGTTGGACGTTGGTTAATACATGTGTTTTGGTTCGAACGCGTGTACTTAGTTAGGTTGTAGATATCGATACCAGCTTCGCCAGGTACCAATTCATCTTCGTTAACCTTAACTACGATACGAGAAGCGTCTACAGACTGAACTTGACCACCACGTTTAGCAACCGCTGTAACACCAGAGTCAACTGCGATGTTACGTTCGATACCAGTACCTACTAGAGGCTTATCAGCCTTAAGTGTTGGTACAGCTTGACGTTGCATGTTGGCACCCATCAATGCACGGTTCGCATCATCGTGTTCTAGGAACGGGATAAGCGAAGCAGCGATAGATACTACTTGGTTTGTCGCAACGTCCATGTAGTCAACGTGATCGCGTGGGTGAAGACCAGATTCACCTTTTTGACGAGCTGTGATTAGCTCATCTGCAAACGTACCTTCTTCAGTAAGAATGGTGTTTGCTTGCGCGATTACGAATTGACCTTCCTGGATTGCAGACAGGTAATCAACTTCTTCTGTTACTACACCATCTACTACACGACGGTACGGAGTTTCTAGGAAACCGTAATCGTTACAACGTGCAAACGCAGATAGTGAGTTAATTAGACCGATGTTTGGACCTTCAGGCGTTTCGATCGGACATAGACGACCGTAGTGAGTTACGTGAACGTCACGTACTTCGAAGCCTGCGCGCTCACGAGTAAGACCACCAGGACCTAAAGCAGAGATACGACGTTTGTGCGTAACTTCTGACAATGGGTTGTTTTGGTCCATGAACTGTGAAAGCTGTGAAGAGCCAAAGAATTCTTTAACTGCAGCAGAGATCGGCTTAGCGTTGATAAGATCTTGAGGCATGATTGCATCAAGGTCACCAAGGCTTAGGCGCTCTTTAACGGCACGTTCTACACGAACTAGACCAACACGGAATTGGTTTTCTGCCATTTCACCTACAGAACGGATACGACGGTTGCCAAGGTGGTCGATATCGTCCACTTCACCAATACCGTTACGGATACCAATCAGTTTCTTCATCACTTCGATGATGTCTGATTCATCCAGAGTACCGCGCTCTTCTTCTTCTTCACGCTCGATAGAGCTGTTGAACTTCATACGGCCTACAGTTGATAGGTCGTAACGTTCTTCAGAGAAGAATAGGCTTTCGAATAGAGACTCTGCAGCTTCTTTCGTTGGTGGCTCGCCAGGACGCATCATGCGGTAGATTTCTACCAATGCAGAGATGCGATCTACTGTGCTATCTGCACGTAGAGTGTCTGACATGAATGGACCGTGATCTAGGTCATTCGTGAACAGAGTTTGTAGAGCCTTGTGACCTGCTTGAGACAGGTTAGCAAGTGCTTCTAGGCTAATCTCTTGGTTCGCGCCAACGATGATCTCGCCAGTTGCTTCATTGATGTAATCTTTAGATGCAACTTTACCAACGATGTACTCTACTGGTACTTCGATGTGCTCAACGCCATCTTTTTCAAGTTGACGGATATGACGAGCAGTAACACGACGACCAGTCTCAACGTAAGTTTTTCCGTTTGCTTCGATGTCGAATGACGCAGTTTCACCACGTAGACGATCAGGAACCAACTCCATAAGAAGAGTTTGGTCTTTAACTTCGAAGTTCACCTTGTCGAAGAACAGATCTAGGATCTCTTCAGTCGATTTACCAAGTGCACGAAGAATAATCGATGCTGGTAGCTTACGACGACGGTCGATACGTACGAATAAGTTATCCTTAGGATCGAACTCAAAGTCTAACCATGAGCCACGGTAAGGAATTACACGTGCGTTATAAAGAACTTTACCTGATGAGTGGGTCTTACCCTTATCACTGTCGAAGAACACGCCTGGGCTTCGGTGCAGCTGGGATACGATAACCCTCTCGGTACCATTAATTACGAAAGTACCATTGTCTGTCATAAGCGGAATTTCGCCCATGTAGACTTCTTGTTCTTTAATGTCTTTTACAGTACCTGCTGGTGCATCTCGATCAAAGATAACTAGACGTAGTTTTACGCGTAGTGGCTTTGAGTAAGTAACACCGCGGATTTGACATTCTTTAACGTCAAAAACTGGCTCACCAAGACGGTAGCTAACGTATTGCAGCTCAGAATTGCCGTTGTAGCTCTGAATTGGAAATACAGAACGGAAAGCAGCTTCAAGACCGTATTGACCTTCTGGATCCTGTTCGATGAATTTGTCGAAAGAATCAAGCTGGATCGATAACAGGTATGGAATGTCCAAAACTTGTGGACGAGTACCAAAATCCTTACGGATGCGCTTTTTCTCGGTATAAGAGTAAACCATGGGGTTCCTCAGCTCGCTGATAAGTGACCCAAACCACCCAAAACACTCTTCAGAGGGGGTGGTGACAAACAGCTGTTTAGTGGTAGTGAACAATCATTTCGAAAAAATGACTGTTTTTTTGCTCGGATTATGACGGTTAAACAGCGGAAATTTCGTCATAGCCCTACAGCGCAAAAAGGCCGGTGGTTAATAAACCACCAGCCATTAGCCTTGCGGCTATGAAATTAAGTAATAATTACTTGATTTCAACAGAAGCGCCAGCTTCTTCTAGCTGTGCTTTAAGAGCTTCAGCTTCAGCTTTGTCAACGCCTTCTTTAAGCGCTGCAGGAGCTGAGTCTACAAGACCTTTAGCTTCTTTAAGACCTAGGCCAGTTGCGCCACGTACAGCTTTGATAACTTGTACTTTGTTAGCGCCAGCAGCAGTTAGGATTACGTCGAATTCAGTTTGCTCAGCAGCAGCGTCGCCGCCAGCTGCGCCACCAGCTACAACTGCAGCTGCAGCTGAAACGCCGAATTTCTCTTCCATAGCTTCGATAAGCTCAACAACTTGCATTACAGACATTTCTGCAACTGCGTCTAGGATTTGCTCGTTAGTAATAGACATAACAATTCTCTTTTAAGTCAACAATAAGTTTAATTTGCAACCAGTGAAAAGCAAGGCTTAAGCCGCTGCTTCTTCTTTTTGGTCACGTAGTGCAGCGATAGTACGAACCAGCTTGCCAGCAGAAGCTTCTTTCATGCACATCATTAGGCGTGCGATAGCTTCGTCGTAAGTTGGTAGTGTCGCTAGTACTTCAGCATCAGTAACTGCGCCTTCAAATGCAGCAGCTTTGATCTCGAAATCTTTGTTCTCTTTAGCGAAGTCTTTGAAAAGACGCGCTGCAGCACCTGGGTGCTCGTTAGAGAACGCGATCAGAGTTGGACCAGTGAAAGTGTCTACTAGACACTCGTAGTCTGTACCCTGAACCGCACGGCGTGCTAGTGTGTTACGAACAACTTTCATGTAAACACCCGCTTCGCGAGCTTGTTTACGTAGAGAAGTCATTGCGCCAACTTCAACGCCACGAGAATCAGCTACAACTGCAGAAAGTGCACCACTGGCAGCTTCGTTGACTTCAGCAACAATTGCTTTTTTGTCTTGAAGATTTAAAGCCATTTGGATTAACCTCTGGTTGTGATTACAGCACCCAATACAAAATGTATTGAGCGTTTACGATGTTATTTAAAAATGAATAAATCCACTTCAAACCACAACATCGCCTACGTAGGTTTTATTAAGCTATCAATAATCTAATGAAAATCGACAGCGCCTACGGTCTTGGGATAGATGATTTCAAATTGCTTTAAAACCACCCAACCACAAATATTAGGCGCAGAAGTATACACTAAATCTGCGCCTAAGCAAATTAGTTTGCTTGAGTATCAAGACTAGCTTGATCAACAGCAACACCAGCACCCATCGTAGTAGAGATGCTTACTTTCTTCAGGTAAGTACCCTTAGCTGAAGAAGGCTTAGCTTTCTTAAGAGCAACTAGAAGTGCTTCTAGGTTCTCTTGAAGCTGGCTAGCTTCGAAAGATGCTTTACCGATAGTAGTGTGGATGATGCCGTTCTTGTCGTTACGGTAACGAACCTGACCAGCTTTAGCGTTCTTAACCGCTTCAGCAACGTTAGGAGTTACAGTGCCAACTTTAGGGTTTGGCATAAGGCCGCGTGGACCTAGGATTGTACCTAGTTGACCAACAACACGCATTGCATCTGGAGAAGCAACAACTACGTCGAAGTTCATTTCGCCTTTTTTCACTTGCTCAGCAAGATCTTCCATACCAACGATATCTGCGCCAGCAGCTTTAGCAGCTTCTGCGTTTGCACCTTGAGTGAAAACAGCAACGCGGATGTCACGGCCAGTACCGTGAGGTAGCACAGTTGCGCCACGAACGTTTTGGTCAGATTTACGAGCATCGATGCCTAGGTTAACAGCAACGTCTACAGACTCAACGAATTTAGCAGTCGCTAGTTCTTTTAGAAGAGCAACAGCTTCGTTGATTTCGTATTCTTTAGTTGAGTCAACTTTGTCGCGGATTACGCGCATACGCTTAGTAAGTTTTGCCATGATCTTATCCCTCTACCACTAGGCCCATTGAACGAGCAGTACCAGCAATAGAACGCTTCATTGCTTCGATGTCAGCACCAGTCATATCAGCAGCTTTAGTTTCTGCGATTTCTTGGATTTGAGCGTCAGTTACTGTGCCCACTTTTTCAGTGTTTGGACGACCAGAACCAGACTTAACGCCAGCAGCTTTCTTAAGAAGAACAGCAGCAGGTGGAGTCTTAGTTACGAACGTGAAAGAACGGTCGTTGTAAACAGTAATAACTACTGGAGTAGGTAGACCTTTCTCAACAGATTCTGTTTTTGCGTTGAACGCTTTACAGAATTCCATGATGTTCACGCCGTGTTGACCTAGAGCAGGACCAACCGGTGGACTTGGGTTTGCCATACCAGCTGCAACTTGCAGTTTGATATAAGCTTCAACTTTCTTAGCCATGATATTTCCTAATATTTGGGTACATGCGCCAGCCGTAAGGCGAGCTCCCCATAATTTCAATTAACTCTTTTTTACTTCCACAGAAGCAAAAAGGCGCGAAATTATAATCATAATTCGCGCCTTTAACAACCCTAAAAAGGTGATTTTTTATACTCTTTAATTTTGAACAGCTTATGAACTATTTATCCACAACTTGCTCAAAAGGTAAGAGTATTAGTCCAGTTTTTCAACCTGACCAAATTCAAGCTCAACCGGTGTTGCACGACCAAAGATCGATACAGATACCTTAATGCGGCTTTTCTCGTAATCTACTTCTTCAACAGTACCGTTGAAGTCAGCAAATGGACCATCGTTCACACGAACCACTTCACCCGCTTCGAACATTGTCTTAGGACGTGGAGACTCGCTCGCTTTCTCTAGACGGTTCAAGATAGCATCAGCTTCTTTATCAGTGATTGGTGCAGGACGATCAGAGGTACCACCAATGAAGCCCATAACACGCGGAATGCTGCGTACTAAGTGCCATGATTCATCATTCATGATCATTTGAACTAATACGTAGCCAGGGAAGAATTTACGTTCACTTTTACGGCGTTGGCCTGCACGCATTTCCACTACTTCTTCAGTAGGTACTAGCACATCGCCAAATAGTTCTTCCATGTTGTGCATTTTAATATGCTCGCGTAGCGACTGTGCAACACGACCTTCAAAGCCAGAAAAGGCTTGAACTACATACCAACGTTTTTTTGGAGCTTCACTCATGAATCAGAACCCTCTACACCCCAGTTGCTAGAGAAACTAGACGGACCATAATGCCGTCAATTCCCCAAAGCACTAGAGACATAACAATACATACAGCTAAAACGATCAATGTAGTTTGCATAGTTTCTTGGCGAGTAGGCCAAACAACTTTACGAATCTCCATACGAGATTCTTTTGCAAAATCGATCGCAGCTTTACCTTTAGTTGTTGTTGCTGCAACGCCTAGTGCGGCAGCAATCAGCACAACTACACCTGCAGCGCGAATTACAACAGACAATTCACCATACAGGTAATTACCCACAACAGCAGCAGCCAACAGAACAAAAGCGACAATCCACTTCATTGTATCTGCTGCACCTGAGCTATCAGGAGTTTCAGCGTTTGCTTTCATAAAACCAACCTGTGATAAGTCTTAAATATAGACGACAATAACCCCGCTGTTGCAGGGCACATTCCTTTGCGTTGCAAAACAACACATCTAACAGTCATTTTAGTCAAAAAGACCGTTTAATTCTTTGCTAAGAGCAAAAATCGATGTCAAAACATCCAACTCTTTTTTTAGCGCAGAAAAAGGGCATCAAATGATGCCCTTTTTACTAGTGGTTCGTCAAATCTTATGCAAAGATTTTAGCTACAACACC